>NZ_VFUI01000020.1:0-73764 GCF_006440535.1 Mesorhizobium sp. B2-5-13
TCAGCCACCGCATCAAGAAATGCGCCTGGAATGACGACTATCTCATCAATGCCATCACTCATATGCGATAGCCCTGCACAAGAAGGGGGAGATTGGCAACTTTAACGCTGGCTCAAATCCAGCGCCGCACCCGCTTGGCATAGTCGCGGTATTTCTTGCCGAATTTCGCCGCCAATATCTTTTCCTCGCCCTCGATCGCGACCTTCTGGGTGACGAAGGCGGCGACGAAGGCAAGCAGGAAAAACCAGGCGATGCCCGAGAGGAAGGCAACGCCGATCAACAGCAGCGTATTGGCCAGGTACATCGGGTTGCGGGTGATGCCAAAGGGGCCGGTCGTGACGAGATGATCAGGCACGGCGTTGGGATTGAGCGTTGTCCTGGCCCGCATCATGGTGCGGATCGCGGTGAACCAGAGTACGGCGACGGCGAACAACGCCACCCAACCAGCGGCGAACAGAATGTCGCCCAGGAGGTCTCCGATCCAGGGCAAGGGATAGAGCATGCCGAGGATGATGCTGATGGCGATCGCGGCAGCGTAGATCACCGGCGGCCACGGTATCATGCCAGGCTTCGGCTCGGTCATTGTGTTCCTCCCTCGGTCATCTTGTCGTCCGTCTTGGCGGTGCAGGTTGCGGCAAGATCGGACAGATGCGCCCTGAAGTCCGCAGTCTGGTCGTTGTTGAAGAGCCGATCAAGAGATCCTTCGCCTTGCAGCGTATCAAGCATGCAGCCGCAATAGCTCGAACAGAAGGTTGCGTTGCGCATCTGCTCGCACGAGCGCTGGCAGGTTTTCAGGAAATTGACCTGCGGGGGCTCGACTTGCGCCGGCATCAGTTGCGAGAACAGCCAGATGCAACCGATCAGCAGCGGCTGGTGGATCAGGTAGAAGGCCAGGCTGTGGCGGCCGATGAAGACCAGTGGATTGGCCCAGCGGCCCGGCACGAGGCTCGCCAGGCGTGCCCGTATGCCGGAAGCGGAAGCGAGTTTCGCCACTCCGAGGCCGAGAAGCACCGCGCCGAACCAGGGGAACAGCGGCACGTAGTCGTTGGAGCGCGGATTGACGGCGGAAAGGCCGATCCACCACAGCCAAGGGTGATCGAGTGCCTCGAAGCGCAGGTAGACGGGCGCCGCGATGACCAGCGCGGCGGCGACAAGCGTCAGCAGCGCCGGCAGGCGCAGGAAGGCGAGGCCAAGAAGGCTGGCGAGCCCGATCTCATGCAGGATGCCGAAAAAAATGAATCCGTCAGGCGTGGCGATGCGGGTGACGACCGAGATGGCGACCGCCGCACCGGCGACCATGGCGAACCGTTTCCAGAAGGAGTTCCAGCGGATCTGTCGGCCATGGGCGAGATAGAGGCTGACGCCGACAAGGAACAGGAAGGTCGAGGCGATGCAGCGGGCGTAGATCTTCCACCAGCCGAAGGCGGTGAGACCGGGGTCGGTGTAACCGAAGAATTCCAGGTCCCAGGTGAAATGGTAGCTTGCCATCGCGATCAGCGCGATGCCGCGCAAAATATCGATGGCAACGATGCGCTTCGATAGCTGCGGAACGGGTGCGGTCGGCGTGTGGATGCTCATGGTCTCGCGATCTGATTCAGCCCTCCAAGACGACTATCACGGTTGCACTGGATAGAAGAAGACCGGTCGCCTTGGCCTGACCGCGGGGCGGAGCCCGCGCCAGCCGCCGAATTGGGCCAGCGCGGGAAAGCCTTTGACCGGCTTCGCTTTTTGCCGGGTGTGCGTCGGTTTCCTCTTAATGGGCCTGAAATGTCCACGGCAGATTTGACGCCGCGATTCTGCTTTGGGGAAGCAATGTCCACGCATGTGCGCCATCCGATCTGGCTTCCGGCCCTCAAGGCCGCGGATGCGCGCACCTTCGCCTCGCTCTACGCGGTCGAGTCCTTCGCCCGCGCCATGGTGTCGAGCGTCATCCCGATCCAGGCCTACGAGATACTCCACAACGAGCAGATCGTCTCGATCCTCTACACCGTCGTATCCATGCTCGGCCTCTCGGTGACCTTGTTCATGCCGATGCTGATCCGCCGCTTCGCGCGGCGCTGGGTCTACACGGCAGGCGCCTGCCTGCTCGCCATCGGCTCGCTGTTCTTCGTCACCCACACGCTCGCTGGACAACTCGCCGGCATGCTGTGCCGCGTCATGGGCGCCAGTGCGCTGTCGATCACACTCAACCTCTACATCATGGACCACATCCGCAAGACCGACTTCATGCAGGCCGAATCGCTGCGCATGGCGTGGTCGATGGTTGCCTGGACGGGCGGGCCGACGCTTGGCATTTTCCTTTATGCGCATTTCGGCATCTATGCCGCGCATGGCGCGGTGGCGGTTTTCGCCATGGCTTTGCTGGCGCTGTTCTGGACCTACCGGCTGGGCGACAACCCGTCGATCCGCCCGGGCAAGACGCGGCCGGCAAATCCGCTCGCCAACATCGGCCGCTTCGTGGCGCAGCCAAGGCTCAGGCTCGCCTGGCTGATCGCCTTCGGCCGGTCGTGCTTCTGGACGACGTTCTTCGTCTATGGACCGCTGTTCATGGTGATCACCGGCGAGGGTGAACTGGCGGGCGGCCTGCTGGTCTCGGCCGGCAATGCGCTGCTGTTCATGGCGATCTTCTGGGGCAAGGCAGGAAAACGCTTTGGCGGCCGACGCACCATGACGTTTGCCTATTTCGCCATGTCGGCGTCGCTGCTGGCGGCGGGCACGGTCGGAGCGGCAGAGCCGTTGCTGACCGGCGCCTTCCTGTTGTGCGGCGCCTTCTTCACCATCGCGCTCGACGCGCTGGGCTCGACCGCCTTCATGCGCTCGGTGCGCTCCTATGAACGCGCGCAGATGGCGGCGGTCTACCGCACATATCTCGACTTTTCCGAATTGACGCCGCCGCTGGTCTATTCGGTGGTGCTGGCCTTCTTCGGATTGGGATCGGTGTTCGTCACGCTCGGCCTGCTGGCGGCGTTTTGTGGCCTCATGACCTGGCGCTACCTGCCTAAATCCCTCTAAAAAATCAGAGCGAAAGCTCAGCATGGCGCTCGCGCACCCAATTGTGGAAGCGGTGCAGCTCATATTCCTCGGGCATCAGCACGCCGGCTGTATGACGCATCGAGCGCAGGCCCTTCTGGTTGACCTCGCAGATCGCGGCATCCTCCTCCAGCACCTGTGTGCCGAAGGCGACGATGTTGTCGATATCGGTGGCGGCGAGCGCCTCGGGCGCGAACAGCCATTCGGCGGTCAATTCGGTCTGTTCGGGACCGAGCGGCACCAGCCGCACGGTCCTGACATAGTCGACATGGCCGACGATGAACATCGAGGGCAGGCTGGTGGCGTAGGTCTGGCCGGCGGTGCGTTCCGCCTGCGTCAAGCCGGGGAAAACCGGCCCATGCGTCTGCCCATCACGCGACCATGTTTCAGCCCCGGCGCGCAGGCCGCCGGAGAATTCCGGCGCATCATTGTCTGCATGGCGCGTCCATTCGGGATCGTCATGCCGGCTCATCAGGCCGCGGCCATAGATCGGCACCAGCCGCGACAGGTCCTTGTGGACGCCCGGGCAGTGCAGGCACTCGTTGAAGTTTTCCCAGAAAATCTTCCAGTTGCAGTTCATCACCTTGCGCAGCACATGGCCTGACACCAGCGTGTCCAGCGGCCAGTTGCCGAGGTCGCCGGAGGCCGGGTCGAAGGATGACTGCACTGAGCCGGCGGCATCTTCAGCAAGATTGACGAAGACGAAGCCCCGCCGCACCGAGAGTACAACGCGGTAAAGCGGGTGGTCGGCCTTGTCGAAGCCGTCAGGCAGCGATTTCGACGGTACACGCACCAGATCGCCACGCAGCGAATAGGACCAGGCATGGTACGGGCAGGTGATCAGCCGCGCCTTCAGGCGTCCTTCGCTTTCCTGGCAAAGCTGCGAACCGCGATGCCGGCACGTGTTGTGGAAGGCATGCAACTCGCCGGCGTCGTCGCGCAGCACAAGGATTTCCTGCGTGCCGACGCGGAAGGTGCGGAATGCCAAAGGCTGGGCAAGGTCGGTCTCGCGGCAGACGAGCAGCCAATTTCTGTACCAGATGGCATCGAGATCACGCTGATAGTTCTCCTGGTCCCAATAGGCCGATGACGGCAGCGTCTGCTCGGTTCGGGTCAGGCCGTTATAGGGCTCGCGCTCGCTGGCATTGGGCTGCATGGCTGGCTTCCTGTGAGGGTTGCGAACCGACACCCGACTAGAAAATTTGTCAATCAGGACGGGATGGAGCGGCTTCGCCGATACGACGCTCCTGCGCTGGCGACTGTCGGAATTTGGTTTGCCGCGCGCGGCGAATTTCCCTATAGTCACCAACGTCGTCGGTTCCTTTTTGGAGCCAAGAGGGAATGCGGTGCGGGCAGGAATTCCTGTCCAATGCCGTGGCTGCCCCCGCAACTGTGTGCGGTAGTCCTCTCCATATGCCACTGAGGGTTTTCCTCGGGAAGGTGGGGAAGGGCGCTTATCCGCGAGCCAGGAGACCTGCCGGCGACAGGAAACTGACTTCGATGCCCTCGGGTGGAGGGCGAAAGGACAAGACATGACTACCGCTTCCGTCTCCCTCGGCGCCTCCGTCTCCTCGCAGTCGCGCTTCATGCAGCTCGCGCTCGCGGCGCTGCTCGGCATGTTCGTCGTCGGCTTTGTCGGTTTCTCGCATATCGATGCGGTCCACAATGCCGCCCACGACTATCGCCACTCGATGGCGTTTCCCTGCCACTAACGAGGATCTGACATCATGAATCTGTTTCGCAACGTCGTGTTCGTCGCGGCGATCGCGGGGCTCGTGGCGGGTGTCGTTCTCGCCTGCATGCAGGCCTATGCGACAGTGCCGCTGATCCTCAAGGCGGAAGTCTACGAACAGGCCGGCGGCGGCCATCACCATGACCACGCGGCTGCACCGGCGGCGAGCAACGATGCGGTGAGCACGGTCGCGCCCGCTGGGAATGCGATGAGTTCTGCCGCGCCAGCACCCGCCGCAGTCACGGCACCGGCGGAGGAAGATGAAGGCTGGGCGCCGGCCGACGGTGTCGAGCGTTTTGCCTTCAGCGTGGTTGCCAATATCGTCACCGGCATCGGCTTCGCGCTGGTCCTGGTCGCGATTTCCGAGTTTGCCGGCGGCGTCGGCAATTGGCGCCAGGGCGTATTCTGGGGGCTGGCCGGCTTTGCCGTGTTCACGCTGGCACCAGGCCTCGGCCTGCAGCCGGAACTGCCGGCGATGCCGGCGGCCGATCTGCTTGCGCGCCAGATCTGGTGGACGGCAACGGCCGCGGCGACCGCTATCGGCCTTGGCCTGATCGTGTTTCGCAGATCGCTACCATTGACCATCTTCGCCGTCTTGCTGATCGTCGTCCCGCATATCGTCGGCGCGCCGCAGCCCGACAGTTTCGAGACGCCTATCCCGGAAGGCCTGCACCATCAGTTCGTGGTGGCGGTGACGGTGACCAATCTGGTGTTCTGGCTGGTGCTCGGCGCGGTCGTGGGCGTGGTGCGCAGGCGCTTCACCGGCACGGCGACCAGCTTGCGCGACAGCTTTGCCTGATCGCGGCAAGCTGACTTTCATCATCGGTGGCGCGCGCTCCGGAAAGAGCGCGCACGCCGAAACCCTGGTGACGGCATTCCCCCCGCCATGGGCGTATGTCGCCACGGCGCAAACCTATGACGATGAGATGCGCGAGCGCATCGCGGTGCACCGCTCGCGGCGCGGTGAGGGCTGGTCGACCATCGATGCGTCACTCGACCTTGCCGAAGCGCTGGAGGCCTTGCCGGATGATCGGCCGGTGCTTGTCGACTGCCTGACGCTATGGCTGACCAATCACATGCTGGCCGATTACGACGTCGAGGCGGAGTGCCGACGGCTGGCCGACTTGCTGTCGCGGCCGCGCGGACCGTGGTTCGTGGTGTCGAACGAGGTCGGGCAAGGCATCGTGCCCGACAATGCGCTGGCGCGGCGTTTTCGCGACGACGCCGGCCGGCTCAACCAGCGGGTCGCCGCGGTTGCCGACACGGTGCTGCTGATGGTGGCGGGGCTACCGCTCAAGGTGAAGTGAAATGACCGATATCGACGACAAGGATGAAGAGCGCCATCGCGCCAAGATGGCCAAGCGCAAGGCGGTGCAGGACGCCGAGGTTGCGAGCAAGACGGTCGAGAAGGGGTTGCTGATCGTCAACACCGGTCCCGGCAAGGGCAAGACCACGGCCGCCTTCGGGCTGGCGCTGCGGATGCTCGGCCACGGCAAGCGCGTCGGCGTCGTGCAATTCATCAAGGGCAAATGGCACACCGGCGAGAAGGATGCGTTTGCCGCCTTCGGCGACCGCGTGGTCTGGCATGCTATGGGCGAGGGTTTCACCTGGGAGACGCAGGACCTGAAGCGCGATATCGCCGCCGCCGAAGCCGCCTGGGCCAAGGCGCTGGAATTGATCGACGATCCCTCGATCAGCCTTGTCGTGCTCGACGAGCTCAACATTGCGTTGCGCTACGACTATCTCGATCTCGACAAGGTGGTTGCGGCGCTGAAGGGCCGGCGCGAGGGTCTGCATGTCGTCATCACCGGCCGCAACGCCAAGCCAGCGCTGGTCGAGGCTGCCGATCTGGTCACCGAGATGGGCGTCACCAAGCATCATTTCTCGGCGGGCGTGAAAGCTCAGCAGGGCATCGAGTTTTAAAAAACCAGAACAGCGATTACCGCGACCAGGCCGAACAAGCCAATCAGCAGGAAATCAGCGACACGGTAGAGTTGCAGCGCGCGCCTTATATCGCCGCTGTCGACATCGCTGCGGCCGCCTTCGCCCATGAAGATGTCGTCGACCATGACACCGCCATAGCTGCGTGGTCCGGCAAGCGCGAGCCCAAGCGCGCCGGCCATGGCCGCTTCGGGCCAGCCGGCATTGGGCGAGCGGTGTTTTTTCGCGTCGCGCCGTACCGCTTGCCAGCCGCAGTGGGGGTCGGCGCCCTCGACCAAGAAGGAAGCGAGCACGATCAGCAGCGCCGTCAGCCGCGATGCCGGCAGGTTGATCCAATCGTCGAAGCGCGCCGCCGCCCAGCCGAACGCCTCGTGGCGCGGGGTGTGGTGGCCGATCATCGAATCGGCGGTGTTGGCCGCCTTGTAGGCGGCGCCGCCGGCCAGCCCGCCAACGCCGGTCCAGAAGGCGGGGGCGACGATGCCATCGGAAAAATTCTCCGCCAGGCTTTCGATCGCCGCACGGCAGACGCCTGCCCGGTCCAGCGTTTCGGGATCGCGGCCGACGATCCGCGAGACGGCGGCGCGGCCCATGTCGAGGCCTCCACTGTCGAGCGCGTCGGCGACGGCTTCGACATGTTCATGCAGGCTCTTCTGCGACAGAAGCGATGTTGCCAGAAGGACGGCAATGATCCATCCCAAGGGGACGAACCAGAGCAGAACGAGCTGCACGCAAAGACCTGTCAGCGCCGGCACCAGCACGATGACCAAAAGCGCCTGGACACCACGTTGACGACGCAGTGCGTCGGGATCAGTGGCGCGGTTGAGCCTCAAGTCGAGAAAGGATATCAGCCTGCCGAACCACGTCACCGGATGGCCGATGGCGCGAAACAGCCAGTCGGGATAACCAAGGGCGAATTCGACAACCAATGACAGGAAAGCGATCAGGACAGACATGAAGCTTCTTGAAGGAGCGGTGGACCATGGTGGAAGTCTTGGCCGGGCAAGGGCGCTTTTCCCCAATGCCGTGCTGCCTTTCGTCGACCTCTCGACCGGTATCAATCCGCACTCCTACCCGCTTTTCGACCTGCCCGCCACCTCCCTGTGGCGGTTGCCGGAGGCCGCGCGTGGGCGCGAACTGATAGAGATCGCGGCCAACACCTATGGCGCGCCTTCCGCGGGAAACGTGGTGGCGGCGCCCGGGACCCAAATCCTGCTGCCGCGCGTGGCCTCGCTGGTGAGGCCCGGCCAGGCGATGGTGCTGGGGCCGACCTATGCCGAACACGCCCGGGCGGCGGCGATTGCCGGGCATGAGGTGGTGGAGGTCAGCGATTTCGCGGCGCTGGCGGACGCTGACCTCGCCATCATCGTCAATCCGAACAATCCGGATGGGCGCATCATCGAGCGCGACCGGCTGCTGATGCTGGCTGACGGACTTCGCGCCAAGGGCGGGCTGCTGGTCGTCGACGAGGCGTTCATGGATGTCGGTCCACGCGAACACAGCCTCGCCGCCGACGTCGGCCAGGCCGGCATTGTCGTGCTGCGTTCCTTTGGCAAGTTCTTTGGTCTGGCCGGCCTGCGGCTTGGGTTCGCACTTGCCGATGCGCCGACGGCTGAACGGTTGCACATGCAGTTCGGGCCGTGGGCCGTCGCCGGACCGGCGCTGGAATACGGCATCCGCGCGCTCGCCGATCTCGGCTGGCAAGATGCGATGCGGGCGTCGCTGGCGGATGAGGTGGTGCGGGTTGATGCGCTGTTTGGCCGGTTCGGCGTTCGCGTCGCGGGCGGCACCATATTGTTCCGCTATCTCAGCCTGCCCGATGCCGGCGGCCTGTTTTCCGCGCTTGGCGAGAGTGGCGTCCTGCTCCGGCATTTCTCCGACCGGCCGCATGCCCTGCGCGCCGGCCTGCCGGCAAACGAGGAGGAATGGCGCAGGCTTGAATCCGCCCTTGCCGAATGGGCGTCGCGGCGTGAGGATCGGTCGAAAGGTTCGAAACAATGATCCATGTCTGCTCGCTGGCGAAGATCGAGGAAACCGTTGCCAGGACCGGCGCCGACCGCATGCTGTCGCTGCTTGCCGCCGGAACGGACGTAATTCGACCAGCCTCGATCCCCCGGGAAAACCATCTGCATCTGGTCATGCACGACATCGCCATGGCGCAGGAGGGGATGACCATGCCGGGCGAGGAGCATGTGCGCGACCTGCTCGATTTCGCGCGCCGCTGGGACCGCGCAAAGCCGATGGTCGTGCACTGCTATGCCGGCATCAGCCGCTCGACCGCCTCGGCCTATATTATCGCCGCGGCTTTGGCGCCGAAACGCGACGAGGTGGAACTGGCGCAGACGCTGCGCGCGCTGTCGCCTTCGGCGACGCCCAATCCACGGCTGATCGCTGTGGCCGACACGCTGCTCGAGCGCAATGGCCGCATGATCGAGGCGATCGAAGCGATCGGGCGCGGCGCCGACGCCTTCGAAGGCACGCCGTTCGCCCTCAAGATCGACGGTTAGCTATCTCAGCCACTCCGCGAGCTTGGCCTTGCGCACATCGCGCACCAGGTTGATGAATCCGTCAGCCTGATATTCCGCGGTCAACCGGCCTTTCTCGGCTGTCGCGATGCTGGCGTCGCCGACCACGCCGTTTGCGTTGAGATCGCTAGCGATCCAGGCGAAGGCATGCGTGCCGGTCTGGCGCAGAAGCGCGAATTCCTTCTCCGCGTCGGCGACGTTGGAAACGAAACTGTCGGCCTTGCCCATGTCGACGAGGTCCGGCCGGAAATGCAGCATCAGCGAAGTCTCGACGTCGCCCCCATGGATGCCGTGGCGGTCCTCAAGTTCGGTGTACATGCCGGCCGGACGGCCAAAGCGCTGCCAACTGGTCTTCACCGCCAGCATCTTTTCGCGCACGCGCAGTTCGCGCGTGACGATACCCATGATCTCTTCATTGCCGCCATGGGAATTGACGACGATGAGCTTGCGCACGCCGGCGCGCGCTATCGACAGGCCAAGCTCGGTCCACGCCTCGATCAGCGTCGTTGCCGGCAGGGTCAATGTGCCCGGCGCGTGCAGATGCTCGTTCGACTTGCCCACCGCCTGGACCGGCAGGATGCGGATATCGAGGTCCTCGGGCAGGCGTGCGATCACCGTGTCGAGCATGCCGTTCATGATCGACGTGTCGGTCGAGACGGGCAGATGCGGCCCATGCTGCTCGATCGCCGCGACCGGCAGCACCGCGATCGTCATCTCGGGATCGATCGAGGCATACTCGGTTGTCCGGTAATCGCCCCACCAGACGCGTCTTTTTGCTACGGTCATGTCACGCCTCTTCAAATGATCAGGGCAGACCTAGCGCGGTGTGCCCGGCCTGTCGATCACCCGGCCGCGATCGCCTCGACCTCGACCTTGAATTCGGGCCGGGCAAAGCCGGAAACGATCATCAGCGTCGAGGCCGGCGCCGGGCTCGAAAACAGCCGGTCGCGGACCTCCATATAGGGCCGCAGATGCGCACGGTCGGTGACATAGGCGTTGATGCGCACGATGTCGCCAAGCCCCAGCCCGGCCTCGCTCAGGATCGCCGCGATGTTCCTGAAGCAGAGTTCGGCCTGCGCGCCGGCGTCGTCCGGTATCTGGTCGTCCGCCGTGATGGCGACCTGACCGGAGCACAGCACCAGCCGCTTGCCGGCCGCCACCTCGACGCCGTGGCTGTAATGGGCAAAGGGCGGCTTGATCGACTTCGGGGTGAGGAACTTGAACATGGCAATCTCCTGGATATCGCCAGCCTAAGACCAGATGCATTGCACCATCAAGATGGCGGTGCATGTCGCCGGTGCGATTGTGGACAGGCGTTCAAAAAATAGGCACGATGCCCTTCGGTGCAGCACGACCTTTCCGGATTTCGCAGATGGCTGTGGTGCAGGCGGGCGGGTCCCGGCGCGCGACGCCGGTGGCATGTGTCTTGCTTCTCGAATCTTTGGTGTCAAGCACGGCGCGCAGCGCGCTGGTGCAAATAAAGGGTGGTGGTCAATGTACGTGAAACAGAAGATTTCGGTCGCGGTGGTGGCTCTCCTTGCGGCCAGCACATTGGGCGCGGCGGCGAATGAAAAAGTGACTTTCGGCACCAACTGGCTCGCCGAGCCGGAACATGGCGGCTATTACCAGGCCGTGGCGGATGGCACCTATGCCGCCTGCGGCCTCGATGTCACCATCATGCAGGGCGGCCCGCAGGTCAGCGGCCGGCCGATGCTCCTTGCCGGCAAGATCGATTTCTACATGGGCGGCAATTTGCTGTCGGCCTTCGATGCCGTCCAGCAGGGCATTCCGATGCGTGTCGTGGCCGCCGATTTCCAGAAGGATCCGCAGGTCATCATGTCCCACCCCGGTGAGGGGCTCGACAAATGGGAAGACCTGAAGAACGCCGAGCAGTACATTCTGGGCGATGAAGGTGCGCAGACCTTCTTCCAGTGGATGGTCATCGAACTCGGTTTCGACGCTTCAAAGCGCGCGCCCTACACCTACAACACCGCTCCTTTCCTCGCCAACAAGAAGTCGATCCAGCAGGGCTACGTCACTTCGGAGCCGTTCGCGGTCAAGAAGGAAGGCGGCTTCGTGCCGAACCAGTTCCTGCTCGCCGACTATGGTTGGGATACCTATTCGACCACGATCGAGGTGATGCAGGACACGATCGACAAGAAGCCCGAGGTGGTCCAGTGCTTCGTCGATGGCTCGGCCAAGGGCTGGTACAAGTACCTCTACGGCGACAACAAGGCCGCCAACGATCTGATCAAGAAAGACAATCCTGACATAAGCGACGAGCAGATCGCTTTCTCGATCGACCAGATGAAGAAGTTCGGCCTTGCCGATTCCGGTGACACCGAGAAGCTCGGCATCGGCGCCATGACCGATGCGCGGATCAAGAGTTTCTACGACAAGATGGTCAAGGCCAAGGTCACGCCTGCAGGCATCGACATCACGAAGGCCTACACGCTGGCCTTCGTCAACAAGGGCGTCGGGCTCGAGCTGAAGAAATAGGCCGGCCCGGCATGATGCGGGAAAAGGTGGCGCAAACGCCCGCCTCGGACATGGCTCCGATCTTGCTGGCGCTGCGTGGCGTCGGCAAGGTCTTTTCCAATGGCGTGACGGCGCTCAGCGATGTCGACCTGACGATCCGGGAAGGCGATTTCCTGAGCCTGCTCGGACCATCGGGCTGCGGCAAGTCGACGGCGCTGCGGCTGATTGCCGGCCTGTCGACGCCGACATCAGGTGTGCTCGACTGGCGTGGCGGCGGTTCGCTCGACCGCGCGAATATCGGCTTCGTTTTTCAGGAGCCGACGCTGCTGCCCTGGGCCAGCGTCTTCGACAATGTCTGGCTGCCGCTCAGGCTGAAAGGCATTTCCCGCGCCAAGGCAGCTCCAGCGATAACGGAGATGCTGGCGCGTGTGCACCTGACCGGTTTCGAAGACGCTGTGCCGCGCGAACTGTCGGGCGGCATGAAGATGCGCGTCTCGATCGCGCGCGCCATGGTGACCAAGCCGCGCGTGCTGTTGATGGACGAGCCGTTCGCGGCGCTCGACGAGATCACCCGCTTCAAGCTCAACAACGACCTGCTGGAACTGTGGCAAGACGAACGCTTCACCGTCGTCTTCGTCACCCACAGTGTGTTCGAAAGCGTGTTTCTGTCCAACCGCGTCGTCGTCATGGCGGCGCGGCCGGGCAGGGTGTTCGACGAACTCGCCATCGAGGCATCCTATCCGCGCGACGAGGCGTTTCGCACCTCGCCGGATTATGCGGCCCTTTGCCGGCAGGCCTCGGATGTGCTGGTCAATGCCATCAATTCAACTGCGGGCTCGCATCATGACGGTCATTGACGGCACGTTGAAACTCGACCCCGAGGAGGCGCGGCGCGTGCGCCAGGAGCGGCTGGAGCGGATCGGCCGCTGGGTGCTGCCGCTGGCAATCATGATCCTGGCGATCTGGCTGTGGGACCGTATCTGCGTGTGGAACGAGATTCCGCAATACATCCTGCCGCGCCCCGGCGTGGTGCTGACAACGCTCTACAACGATGCCGGCCTGCTGTTTTCCGCACTGCTGGTCACCTTGCGCATCACCTTCCTCAGCCTGCTCCTCGCGGTTGTCGGCGGCGTCGGCCTGGCGGTCTTGTTCGCGCAGTCGAAGTGGGTGGAGATGTCGTTCTTCCCGTTCGCCATCGTGCTGCAGGTGACGCCGATCGTGGCGATCTTTCCGCTGATCAACATCTATGTCGACAATCAGACGACCAAGCTTCTGCTGTGCGCCTGGATCGTCGCCTTCTTCCCGATCCTGTCAAACACCACGCTTGGCCTGAACTCGGTCGACCGCAATCTGCGCGACCTGTTCAAGCTCAACGGCGCGACGCGGTGGCAGCAGCTGCGCTATCTCAGACTGCCGGCGGCGATGCCGTATTTCCTCGGCGGGCTGAAGATCGCTGGCGGCCTGTCGCTGATCGGCGCCGTGGTGGCCGAGTTCGTCGCCGGCGCCACCGGCCAGTCGTCGGGGCTCGCCTCGCGCATTATCGAGGCCGGCTACCGGCTGAATGCACCCAGGCTTTTCGCGGCGCTATTTTTGATTTCACTTACCGGCATCCTGATCTTCCTCGTACTGTCGCTGATTTCGCATCTCATTCTGCGGCGCTGGCACGAGAGCGCACTGAAGCAGGAGCGTTAGTGCCTTGATACCAACCTCCGGTCCCTATCACCTCGCCAATGTCCGGCTTCACGCGTCGCTGACGCCGGGCCTTGCCGCGGCTTTCGACAGAGATGGTTTTGCGCTGACCGATATCACCGTCGCGGGCGGCAAGATTTCCAGCATCGCCGCTGCGCATGCCGCATCGAAGGTATCGGCCGGCGCCATCGACCTTGGCGGCCGTGTCGTGCTGCCGTGTTTCGTCGACTGCCACACGCATATCGACAAGGGCCATATCTGGCCGCGAAAGCCCAATCCTGACGGTACGTTCATGGGCGCTCTGAACGCTACGGGCGCCGACCGCACTGCCCGCTGGAGCGCCGAGGATGTGGCGCGCCGCATGGATTTCTCGCTGCGCTCGGCCTATGCGCATGGCACCCGGGCGCTCAGAACTCATATCGACAGCGTCGCGCCGCAGGAGGAAATCTCCTGGCCGGTGTTCGAGACGATGCGCGAGGCATGGCGTGGTCGCATCAAATTGCAGGGTGCCTGCCTGCTCGGCATCGAGGGCGTGCGCGACAAAAAATGGTTCGACAGGCTGGCGAAACGCGTGGCCGCCGCCAAGGGCGTGCTTGGCGTCGTCACCTATATGGTGCCAGACCTGGAAGAGCTGCTCGACCACGTTTTCGTGCAAGCGATCAAGCATGGGCTCGATCTCGATTTCCATGCCGACGAGACCGACGATGTCGCCGCAATCTCGCTGAAGAAGATCGCCGAGGCGGCACTGTGGAACGGCTTCGAGGGAAAAATCCTCGTCGGCCATTGCTGCTCGCTGGCGCGGCAGCCGGATCTCGAGGTGCTGGACACGCTGGACAAGGTGGCGAAGGCTGGGCTCGCAATCGTGTCGCTGCCGATGTGCAATCTCTATTTGCAAGATCGTCGCACTGATCAAACCACACCGCGCTGGCGTGGCGTGACGCTGCTGCACGAGATGAAGGCGAGGGGCATTCCGGTGGCCGTCGCTTCAGACAACACGCGCGATCCCTTCTATGCCTATGGCGATCTCGACATGCTGGAGGTCTACCGCATGGCGACACGTATCCTGCATTTCGATCATCCCGTCGCCGACTGGCCGCAGGCGGTCACCGCGACGCCGGCCAAGGTGATGCGGCTCGATGGCTTCGGCACGCTTGCCGCCGGAGGCGATGCCGACTTCGTGCTGTTTAAAGGTCGGAGCTGGACGGAATTGCTGTCGCGGCCCGAATCGGATCGCATCGTCGTACGCGCCGGACGCGCGATCGACCGGCAATTGCCCGACTATGCCGAACTCGACGAGTTGATGGTGGAATGATGGATGTTTCGGCGCTGAAACGCGATCTCGATGGGATGAAGCTCGATGACAATCCGGCCATCGTCCAGCAGAAGAGCCGCGACTTCTACTGGTACAGCCCGGTTCTGAAACAGCAGCTCGACCATGTGACCGGCGACCTGATCGTGACGCCGAAGACCGAAGCCGAGCTGATCCGCGTGCTTGCCGCCTGTCACCGCCATGGCGTGCCGGTGACGCCGCGCGGCAGCGGCACCGGCAATTACGGCCAGGCGATGCCCCTGTCGGGAGGCGTGGTGCTCAATCTTGCGGAGATGAACGAGATCAAGTCGATCGGCCCAGGCCGCGTGGTGACCGGACCCGGCGCGATCCTGGCCGACATCGACAAGGCGACACGGGCGCATTCCGGACAGGAATTGAGGCTGTCGCCCTCCACCTACAACACCGCTTCGATCGGCGGCTTCATCGCCGGCGGTTCTGGCGGCGTCGGCTCGATCAATTTCGGCGGATTGCGCGATTTCGGCAATGTGCTGCGCTTGCGCGTGGTGACGATGGAGGCCGAGCCGAGGGTGCTCGAACTGACAGGCGAAGACCTGCACAAGGTGACCCATGCCTATGGCACCAATGGCATCATATCAGAGGTCGAGATGCCGCTGACGGCAGCCTATGAGTGGATCGACGTCATCGTCGGCTTCGACGCATTCATGGATGCGGCCCGCTATGGCAATGCGCTGGCGTGCCAGGATGGCATCCTGACCAAGCTGATCACGCCGATCGCAGCACCCGTTCCGCAGCTTTACTTCAAGCGGCACCAGAAATTTTTCAGGGAAGGCCAAAGCATCTGCGTCGTCATGGTGGCGCGGCATGGGCTGGATGCCTTTCTTGCCTTCACGCGCCGCGCCGACGGTGAAGTGATCTTCAACGCCGCCCTTGCCGCGCCGGAGGAGAAAAAGGGCCTGCCGCCGGCCTATGAATTGGCCTGGAACCACACCACGCTCAGGGCGCTGCGCGTCGACCCAGCCATTACCTATCTGCAGTCGCTCTATCCCTTTCCCAACCAGCTGGCGCTGGTCGAGAAAATGGATGCGATGTTTCCCGGAGAAGTGTTCTCGCATCTCGAATTCGTGCGGCTGGACGGCAACATCACCTGCTTTGGCCTGCCACTGGTCAACTTCACCACCGAGGCGCGGCTCAACGAGATCATCCGTCTGCACGAGGACAATGGCTGCCCGATCTTCAACCCGCACCGCTACACGCTGGAAGAGGGCGGCATGAAGCAGACGGACGCGGTGCAACTCGCCTTCAAGCGTGAGACCGACCCGCAAGGCTTGCTCAACCCTGGCAAGATGATCGCCTGGGAAAACCCGGACTATGATTATCGTTCGGGCCGGACTTTTCTGTTCAAGGGGCTGCAAAAGGCAGGCTGATAACGATGAAGCGTTGGCGCCAAGCCACCCCCCTCTGCCCTGCCGGCCATCTCCCCCTCAAGGGAAATTGGATGTCGCCTGGGCTTTCGCCAATTGCCAACGCCGCAACGGATTGGGGACGTCGAAACTGCCAATCTCCCCCCTGGAGGGGGAGATGCCCGGCAGGGCAGAGGGGGGCGCCTCGCGCTGACCTGCGGGATGTCCTCCCATGAACATCCTCGTCCTCTACGCCCATCCGGTCGAGACCAGCTTCAATGCCGGCCTGCACCGGATGATCGTCGAGCGGCTGACGGTGGCGGGCCATACAGTCGATGACTGCGACCTCTATGCCGAGGACTTCGACCCGCGGCTGACGCGGGCCGAGCGGCTCGGCTATCACGACCAGCGTGGACCAGGCGATGCGGTTACCGGCTACATTCAGAGGCTACAGGCAGCCGAGGCTCTGGTGCTGTCGTTTCCGGTGTGGAACTACGGCTATCCGGCGATCCTGAAAGGGTTTTTCGACCGCGTCTTCCTGCCTGGCGTGTCGTTCAAGCTTGTCGACGGCAAAGTGCAGCCGACGCTACACAACATCCGCAAGCTGACGGCTGTCACCACCTATGGCGGCAGCCGATTCCGCGCCATGCTGATGGGCGACCCGCCGCGCAAGGTTGTGAAGCGCATGCTGCGCGCCACGATCAAGCCTGGCGCTCCGGTCTCCTATCTCGCCCACTATTCGATGAACCTGTCGACCGACGAGACGCGGAAGTCCTTCACGGCGAAGGTCGCGGCCAGCATGGATGCATTTTGATGCGTGCGCTTGTGGTCTATTGCCATCCGGTGCCGGAGAGTTTTTGCGCCGCGGTCCGCGATACCGCCGTGGATGTGCTGACGCGGCGAGGCTGGGACGTGCGGCTGCTCGACCTTTATGCGGAAAAGTTCGATCCGGTGATGAGCTGCGAGGAGCGGCGTTCCTACAACGATCAGGCGCCGCGGGATCCGGCGCTGAAACCCCATTTCGAACTGCTCAACTGGGCCGAGGCGATCCTGTTCGTCTATCCGACCTGGTGGTACGGGCTGCCGGCGATGTTGAAGGGCTGGCTCGACCGCGTGTGGGCGACCGACATCGCTTTCAAGCTGCCGGCTGGCAAGGGAGGGATCAAGTCGCTGATGACGCATGTGACCAAGGTCGGCGTCATCACCACCTGCGGTGCGCCGACCTGGTGGAGCGTCGTCGTCGGCCAACCCGGACGCAAGACCTTGCTGCGTGGCATGCGGGCGCTATGCGCCAGACGCTGCAAGACGTTCTTCCTGGCGCATTATTTGATGGACGCGTCGACGCCGGCGACGAGGGCGGCGTTTCTGGTGAAGGTGCGGGCGAAGCTGGAGCGGTTTTAAGCGCGGGACTTGCCTTCTCTCCTTGTGGTTAGAAGGTGGCCTCGCGAGGCGAGGTCGGATGAGAGGTGTTCCAGAGAACACCGACGTCTCACTCCGCTGGAACACCCCTCAACGGTTTCGGCGCTACGCGCCGATCCACCGCCCTGGGCGAGTCATGGGCCTCGCCCGCCCTTCGGGCCCCACAAGGGGAGAAGGAAGAGGGCGCTACATCTTCGTTCGTTCCGCCTTCGGATCATACATAGGCTTCAGCGATGCCTCCGCCGCAAACCGCTCGCCGGCGATTTCGATTTCGTAGGTCGAGGCCAGCACATCTGCCTCGCTCTCGCCCTGGCAAGGCACATAGCCCAGCCCGATCGCCCCGCCGAGATGGTGACCATAGTTGCCGGAGGTGATCGGACCGACGATCTTGCCGTCGCGCAGGATCGCCTCGTTATGGAAGAGCAGGGGCTGCGTATCCTTCAGGCGGAACTGGACCAGACGGCGGTCCAGTCCGGCTTCCTTCTTCTTCAGCACGGCATCTCGGCCGATGAAATCGCCCTTGGCCGTCTTCACCGCGAAGCCGAGGCCCGCCTCCAGCACGTTGTCTTCATCGGTGATGTCATGGCCGAAATGGCGGAAAGCTTTTTCGATGCGGCAGGAATCCAGCGTGTGCAACCCGCACAGCTTCAGCCCGACATCCGCGCCGGCATCGTCGATCGCCTCGAAAACGTGGGCGGCCTGGTCGCTCGAGACATAAAGCTCCCAGCCGAGTTCGCCGACATAGGTGACGCGATGCGCCCGGGCGAGGCCCATGCCGATTTCGATCTCCTGGAAGGTGCCGAACGGATTGTTCTCGTTGGAGAAGTCGTTGGGGCTGACCTTCTGGATCAGTTTTCGCGCATCCGGGCCCATCAGGCAAAGCACGCTTTCGGCGGCGGTAACATCGGTGATGACCACGAACTGCTCGCCGGCATGCCGGCGCAGCCAGGCGAGGTCGCGCTGCAGCGTGGCGCCCGGCACGACGAGGAAATAGGCAGTCTCCGAAAGCCGCGACACGGTGAGGTCGCTCTCGATCCCGCCGCGCTGGTTGAGCATCTGGGTATAGACGATCTTGCCCGGCGCCACGTCCATGTCGTTGGCGCAGAGCCTTTGCAGGAAGGCGCAGGCATCGCTGCCCTCGACGCGGATCTTGCCGAACGAGGTCATGTCGAACAGGCCGACCTTATTGCGGACGGCTAGATGTTCCTCGCGCTGGTTGTCGAACCAGTTCTGCCGCTTCCAGGAATAGCGATATTCGCGTTCCTGTCCTTCGCGCGCGAACCAGTTGGCGCGCTCCCAGCCGGCGACTTCGCCGAACACGGCGCCACGCGCCTTCAGATGCTCATGCAGGGGCGAGCGGCGCACACCACGCGATGTCGCCATCTGGCGGTAGGGGAAATGGTCGGCATAGAGCAGGCCGAGCGTTTCGGTAACGCGTTCCTTGAGATAGCGGCGGTTCTTCTGAAACGGCTGGGTGCGGCGGATGTCGACTTCCCAGAGGTCGAACGGCGCTTCGCCATCGTTGATCCACTGCGCCAGCGCCATGCCGGCGCCGCCGGACGAGACGATGCCGATCGAATTGTAGCCGGTCGCCATCCAGTAGCCGCGCAGCTCCGGCGCCTCGCCGAGATAGTAGCGGTCGTCGGGAGTGAAGCTTTCAGGGCCGTTGAAGAAAGTGTGGATGCCGGCGGTGGCCAGCACCGGCATGCGGTTGACGCCCATTTCGAGGATCGGCTCGAAATGGTCCATATCCTCGGGCAACTGATCGAAGCAGAAATCCTCGCGAATGCCCTCCATGCCCCATGGCTTTGCCACCGGTTCGAAGGCGCCGAGCATCATCTTGCCGGCGTCTTCCTTGTAGTAGGCGCACTCGTCCGGCACGCGCAGCACCGGCAGCCGGCCGAGGCCGGGGATCGGCTCGGTGACGAGATAAAAGTGCTCGCAGGCGTGCAGCGGGATGTTCACGCCGTTCCGGGCGCCGAGGTCGCGCGCCCACATGCCGGCGCAGTTGACGACGATGTCGGTTTCGATCGTGCCCTGGTCTTCGCCTTGCGCCCAGGACACGCCGGAGACGCGGCCATTTTTCGTATGGACTTTTGTGACCTTCACATTCTCGGCGATGGTGGCGCCGCGCTGACGCGCACCCTTGGCCAATGCCATGGCGATGTTGGCGGGGTCGCACTGGCCGTCGAGCGGCAGATGCACGGCGCCGACCACGTCGGAGACGTTGAGATGCGGGTACATCTCTTTGACTTCGTTGGGAGAAATCTCACGCACGTCGACATCGAAGGCGCGGGCGAGCGACGCCTGCCTGTAGATCTCGTGCTTGCGCTCTTCGGTCAGCGCCACGGTGATCGAGCCGACCTGGCGCATGCCGGTGCCAACCTCGGTCTCGGCTTCCAGCTTGACGTAGAGGTCGGCCGAATATTTCGCCAGCCGGGTCATGTTCTGCGAGCCGCGCAACTGTCCGATCAGCCCGGCGGCATGCCATGTCGTGCCCGAGGTCAGCTGCTTGCGCTCTAAAAGCACGATGTCGGTCCAGCCGAGCTTGGCCAGATGGTAGGCGACCGAACAGCCGGAGACGCCGCCGCCGATGATGACGGCCCGCGCTTTGGTGGGAAGGGTCCTGGCGGTCATGCGGCCTCACGGCGGTAGCTGGAAACGAAACGGCGCAGCCGGGCGGCTGCTTCCTGCAATACGGGCTCGGGCTGGCACAGGCTGATTCTGATATGGCCGGCTGCGGCTTCGCCGAAACTCGAGCCCGGCATGACGCCGACCTTCTCCTTGTCGAGGAAGGCGAAGGCGAATTTCTCGTCGTCGGGTTCGACAGCCGAAATGTCGAGCATGACATACATGCCGCCTTCGGAACCGCGCACGGTGACATCGTTCATGCCGCGCACCGCATCGAGCAGGACGGTGCGGCGTGCGGCGTAGCGTTCGGCGATGTCCTTGACGCCATAGTTCTGCTCCAGCGCCTCGGTGCAAGCGATCGAGATGAAGGCGGGCAAGCCGTAGGTCGTTACCAGGTTGAGGTTGATCAGCAATGTGATCATTTTCTCAGGACCGGTCAGCCAGCCCATGCGCCAGCCGGTCATGCCGTGGCTCTTGGACATGGAATTGATGACCAGCGTGCGCTCGGCCATGCCTGGCAGCGAGCGCGGCGAGATGTGCTCGCCGCCGCCCAGCGTCCAGTAGACCTCGTCGGACAGCAGCCACAGGTCATGCTCGCGGCAAACCTCGGCCAATTGTTCCAGCCGCTCGCGCGAATAGACCGCACCGGTCGGGTTGTTCGGCGTGTTGATCAATATGGCGCGCGTGTTGGGCTTGAGTGCCGCGCGGATCATGTCCGCGCGGGGTTGGAAACCATCCTCGGCCGGTGTCTCGACAACGGTGAAACTGGCACCCGCCGCACTGAAGGTGTTGGGATAGGTGGCATAATAAGGGGCGACGACGATGGCGTGGTCGCCCGGGTCGAGAACAGCCTGCACGGCCGCGTAAAGTGCGGCCTGGCCGCCTGGCGTGGCGATGACCTCTTCCGGCATCGTCTCGACGCCGGTGCAGGCGCTGGAGGCCGCCGCCATCGCCTTGCGCAGGCGTGGCAGGCCAGGCAGCGGCGTGTAGTGATGGTTGCTGCCACGGACCGCTACCACACAAGCTTCGATCGTTTCCGAAGGCGTGTCGAAATCATGGTCGCCGGCCGACAGCATGATGATGTCCTCGCCGGCTTCCTTGCGGTTCCAGGCGGCGAAATGAACCTCCCAGCCGTCCTTGCCCGATGGCACGATGCCGGTAATGCGCGATGATGGTCTAGGCATGTGAGACTCCCGAGATCGCGTAGCCGTTCCGTTGCAGCCGGTCGCGCAAGGCGGCGATATGGGCAGGACCGACCTCGCAGCAACCGCCGACGATGTCCGCACCCGCTTCCACCCAGCCGACAGCCTGTTCGGCATAAGCGTCCGGACCGAGGTCGTGGCGGGCATGCAGTACATCCACCGTGCCGCCATGCTTGAGCGCTTCGGTGGAGGTGAAGCCATTGGCATAGGCGCCGACTGGACCGCCCAGCTCGATCAGTTCCGGCAAGGCCGCCGCGATCGCTTCCGGGCGGCAGCAGTTGAGCAGCCGCGCCGCCACCGGCAGATTGCCAAGCGCCTCCGCCGCCGACGCAATCGTCTCGCCACTGCGCAAGCGTGGCGTGCCGTGATCGGCCAGTGTCCATGACACCCAGACAGGCTTGCCGCTTTCCGATGCCGCGGTGACCGCGGCCCGCGCTTCCTCTGATGACGCCATGGTCTCGCACAGGAACAGGTCGACACCGTCCGCCTGCTCGGCGACGATACGGCGGTAGATGTCGAGCGTGTCCTGGTAGGAGATGGTCAGCGCCGGCGCGTAGCTGCCGAAAAGCGGCGACAGGCAGCCGGCGATAGCCGCATCGCCCGCCTCGTCGCGCGCTTGCCTGGCCAGCTCGATGCCACGCTTCTGCAATGGCTTGAACAAGTCTTCCGCGCCTTCGCGCGCCAAGCGTTCGGGCGTCGCCGAATAGGTGTTTATGGTGATGACACGGGCGCCGGCGCGGATGAATTCGGCATGCAGGCCGCGCACGAGGTCCGGTTCGTCCATCAGCACCCTGGCCGACCACAGCGGCGTCGGCTCGGACTTGCTGCGCCGCACCAGCTCCTGACCCATGCCGCCATCGGTGAGGATAACGCTCTTCATGCCCGCAGCCTTTCGTTCCTGGGATCCCACAAGGGCTCGTCCTGCTGCACGACCGCCTTGAAGCGATCGCCGAAGATGTCGACCTCGACGGCGGTACCGGGTTCGGTCAGGTCGGCGCGCAGCATGCCGAGCGCGATCGACTTGTCGACGCGATGGCCCCAGCCCCCCGATGTCGTCTCGCCGACGATCTGGCCGTCATGCCAGAGCGTCGACATGTAAGGCGCGTCGCAATCGCCGGGACTTTCGACCACGAGCGTGACGAAGCGTTTCTTCACGCCTTGCTGTTTCTCGTTCTGGAGCGCCGACTTGCCACGGAAGTCGGGCTTTTCCCATTTGACGAAACGCTCCAGCCCGCCCTGCAGGATAGAGTAGTCCGTCGACAGGTCGCCCTTCCAGGTGCGGTAGCCCTTTTCCAGACGCAGCGAATCCAGCGCGTACATGCCGAACGGCTTCAACCCATGATTCTGCCCGGCGGCGCAGATCGCATCGAAGATCGCGGCGGTGTCGTCGACCCTGGTGTGGATCTCCCAGCCGAGCTCGCCGGCGAAGGAGACACGGACCAGCTTGGCCCAGCGGCCGGCAATCCTGGTCTCCTGGTGGGTCAGCCATGGCAGGGTCAGGTCGGCATCACAGACATCGGCAAGGATTTTTCGCGAATTGGGACCGGCCAGGATCTGCGTGGAGAATTCCTCCGTCCGGTCGATCAGCTTGAGCGCCGCATCACCGGGCATGTGCGATTTCAGCCATTCGAAGTCATGCCACTGCGCCACCGCCGCGGTGATCAGCGTCATGGATTCCTCGCCATGGCGTACCACCGACATTTCGGTGACGATGCGGCCCTTGTCGTCGGAGAAATAGACGAGGCCGATGCGGCCAGGCTTCGGCACCAGGCCGGTCACTTGCCGGCTCAACCACTCGGCGGCACCTGGGCCCTCGAGGTTGAAGCGCGAGAAGCCGGGCAGGTCGAGGATGCCCGCGGCGTCACGCACGGCCAGGCACTCTTCACGGACGCGATGCTGCCAGGGTCCGTCGCGGCGGAAGGTCAACGTGGCTTCCTCGGAGACGTCGTCGCCGTCCTGCGCGTACCAGATAGCGCGCTCCCAGCCATTATAGGCATCGAAGCGGGCACCGAACGCCTTGATGCGATCGTGGATCGGCGACAGTTTTCTGTCACGTCCTTCCGGCCAGGCGTGACGCGGGAACTGGATGGCATATTCATTGCCATAGATTTCCATGCCCTTGGCCACGCAATAGTCCGGCGCGGAAGCAAAGGAAGTAAAGCGGCGCGGATCGCACGACCACATGTCCCATTCGGTCTGGCCTTGCGTCACCCATTCGGCCAGCACCTTGCCGGCGCCACCGCCCTGGGCGATGCCGAAAGTGAAGACGCAAGCCTCGAAGGCGTTGGGAACGCCCGGCATCGGACCGATCAGCGGATTGCCGTCCGGCGCATAGGGGATCGGGCCGTTGATGACCTTGGAGAGGCCGGCGGTGCCGAGGATCGGCACGCGGGCGACCGCATCGGCCAGGTAATACT
The DNA here is from genome assembly GCF_006440535.1 of Mesorhizobium sp. B2-5-13. Taxonomy (NCBI): domain Bacteria; kingdom Pseudomonadati; phylum Pseudomonadota; class Alphaproteobacteria; order Hyphomicrobiales; family Phyllobacteriaceae; genus Mesorhizobium; species Mesorhizobium sp. B2-5-13. Next base: position 23,753 of record NZ_VFUI01000020.1, read on the forward strand.
CCAGCCGGTCGAGATCGTCGGGGAAAAGCTGGAAGGAAAAATCCTCGGGCATGGGATCGTTGTGGGTGGCCCAATGCGCGCGGCAATTGCGCTCATAGGGGCCAAGATTCATGCCGGCCTTTTCCTGGCGCAAATAGTATGAGGTGTCGACGTCGCGCAGCAGCGGCAGCTTCTTGCCCTGTTCCTTCGACCAGGCGGCGAGTTCGGGGATTTCCTCGAACAATATGTACTGGTGGCTCATCACCATCATCGGCACGTCGCGGCCGAACATCCTGCCGACTTCGGCGGCACGGTAGCCGGCTGCATTGACGATGATCTCGCAGCGGATCTCGCCTTGCGCTGTTACGACCACCCATTCGTCCTTCTCGCGTCGCACGCCGGTGACGGGGCAGAAGCGGATGATCCTGGCGCCCATGTCGCGCGCGCCTTTAGCCAGCGCCTGCGTCAACTGTGCCGGGTCGATGTCGCCGTCGCTCGGATCGTAGAGCGCGCCCTTCAACTCGTGCGTTTCGAGGAAGGGGTAGCGGCGCTTGATCTCGTCGAGCCCGACCACGTCTATGTCCATGCCCTGGTGGCGGCCCATGCCCTTGGCGCGCTGGAATTCCTGCATGCGCTCGTTGGAGTGGGCGAGCCTCAGCGAGCCGGTGACATGGTAGTTCATGGGATAGTCGACTGCGTCGGCGAGCCCACGATAGAGCTCGGTCGAATAGCGCTGCATGTTCATCAGCGACCAGGAGGAGGAGAAGGTCGGCACATTGCCGGCAGCATGCCAGGTCGAGCCCGAGGTCAGCTCGTTCTTTTCCAGGAGCACGCAGTCGGTCCAGCCGGCCTTGGCCAGATGATAGAGCGAGGAGGTGCCGACAACGCCACCTCCGATGATCACCACGCGCGCCGAGCTCGGCAAACCCGCCATGTTCTTCTCCCAATCTTCAAGCGCGCCGCGCTTTATTTTTGTTTGATGCATGTCGTTATCCCAAAACCGCTCCACGGGTTTGGGGCGACATGCACTCAATAGACTGGTGGCGAAACCACCCAGATGACGACCGCCGGCTCGCTACCCGGATTGCGCCAGCGGTAAGGCTTGCCTTCGAAGCGGAAGGAGTCGCCTTCGCCAAGCCGGTGCCAGACCCCGGCTATTTCGATGTCGAACTGCCCGGACGAGATGTATCCGGCCTCCTCGGTCGGCCGGCGTGCCTCGCTCTTCAACTCCGCGCCCGGCGCGAAGACCGACCGCACCATCTCGAAGCTACCACCGAGGTCCGGTGACAGAAGCTCCTCCACCAGGCCGGATTCGCTGGTGCCAAGCGTGCGACGCTTGCCGGCGCGCACCACCACGCCGCGCTCGCTTTCCACGGGCACGTCATGGCTGAAGAACAGGCTGATCGGCACGCCGAACAACTCGGCGAAGGCCCTGAGGTCACTGAGCGATGGCGTCGACAGGCCGCGCTCGACCTGGCTGACCCAGCCGACCGACCGGCCGAGTTTCAGCGCGATCTCGGCCAGCGTCAGCCCGCGCACCCGGCGCAAGGCCCTGATATCGCCGGCCAGGACTCGTTCGTCAGCTCCCTGTAATGTTCGTGCGGTAGGGGAGGCCAAATCGCTCACTTCATGAAAAATTGCAGTCGAATTTCATGAGAAATGAAGCTCATGAAAAAATCAAGTAGATTTTCACCAATGCTCAAGATTTGCTTGCAGGATTTTGACGGTTCATGCAAAGGCTCCGCCGCGAGCGGCGAGTGGGGACGTCCGATCGACATAATGGCTAAGGGACGGCCCATGCTGGAAAAGAAGGCTCGAATCGCGGTTGATGCCGAGATCGTCGACGATGCGATCATGTCGCGCCGTTCGGTGCGCGCATTTCTGCCCGACATGGTCGACGACGAGACGATCCGAGACATACTGACTGTTGCTGCGCGGGCTCCCTCCGGCACCAACATGCAGCCGTGGCGGGTCTATGTCACCAAGGGCGGGACCAAGCAACGGATCACGGATGCCATCATGAATTCCGGCATCCGCGCGGAAAAAGCCGACTGGGACGAATACCGCTATTATCCCACCCAGTTCTTCGAGCCTTATCTCACCCGCCGCCGTGCCAACGGGTTCGGCCTCTACGGCGCGCTCGGCATCGGCCGCCGGGAAGTCGACAAGATGCGCGCCCAGCACGACCGCAACTTCGTCTTCTTCGACGCGCCGGTCGGCATGATCTTCACCATCGACCGCCGGCTCAACCAGGGTTCGTGGATCGATTACGGCATGTTCCTGCAGAACATCATGGTCGCGGCGCGCGGCAGGGGGCTGCATAGCTGTCCGCAAGCGGCCTTCGCGCCCTATCACCGGCAGATCCGGCCGGTGCTCGACATTCCCGACGAGGAGATCGTCGTCTGCGGCATCGCGCTCGGCTATGAAGACACGTCCAAGCCCGAGAACGCCTTCCGCACCGACCGTGAGCCGCTCGAGGAATGGGTGACGTTCAGCGAATAGGTTTCGTCCGGCGCAGCTCCGCTATTCCGTATTCATGTGCGCGCCGTGGCCGCTGACATGGGCGCCGTCCTGCGGCGTCAGTTTGAGATAGGCTGATAGCGCGCAGAGCGTGATGATGCCCTCGATCACGAACAGGATCCGGAAATCGCTGGTGGCGGCCGGCCCGCCGCCGGCGAGAAACGACAGCATCGCAGCCGCCAGGCCGACGCTGATCGCGACCGCCAGCTGCCAGAGAATATAGTAGAGCGCGCTGAAGCGGGCGAGTTGTTCGGGCGCGATGTCGGAATAGGCGAGGTTGCCGGTCGAAGCCCATTGCACCGAGCGAAAGACGCCAAAGACGAAGATGTAGGTGAGCGTGATCCAGACCGGAGTCGTTGCTTGCATCAAGGCGAAGCCCGCGACCATGGCGGCAACAACGGGTGTGTTGAAGACCAGCACGCGGCGAAAACCGAAACGGTTGAGGACGCGTGGCATGAAGACACGCATACCCACCGAACCGACCGCCGCCACGAAGGTCAGCGATCCCGCCTGCACCGCGCTCATGCCGAAGCCGAGCTGGAACATCAGCGGCAGCAGGAAGACGACGGAGCTGAGACCGATCGTGTCGAGCCCGCCGCCAGTAAGGAAGGAGATGCGGAAGGTGCGGATGCGCAGGAGCTTGAGATCGAGCAGGGGATTGCGCACACGCAGGCAGTAGAAGGAGGCGGCCGTCAGGATGATGAGCGCCAGCGCAAGCTCGGCGGCGATCATGCTGCCGGCGGCGTCTTTCGCCGCGAGCGAGTCCATGCCGAAGACCAGCAGGACCATGCCGCCGCCGACCAGCACAAAGCCTGGAAAATCGAACCGCGTGCGCACCGGCTTGGTCATTGTCGGAAACAATGAGGCGGCAAGAATAGCCGCCGCGAGCGCGAACGGCACGTTGATGAAGAAGATCCAGCGCCAGGAGATGTAGGTGGTCAATGCGCCGCCGACGAGCGGACCGACCAGCGGCCCGGACTGCCCGGCCAGTGAGATATACATGTTGATCTTCAAGGTCCGGCTGCGCGGGAAGGTCGACAGGATCACTACCTGGCCGAGCGTGCCCATCAGAGCGCCACCGAAGCCCTGCAGCGCGCGGGCGCCGACCAGCATCCAGATGTCGTTCGACAGCCCGCACAGGGCCGATGAAGCGGCAAACACCAGCAGGGCAAAGCAATAGACATTGCGCAGGCCGAAACGGTCGGCGGCCCAGCCGCCGAGCGGCATCGAGATGATCAGGCTGGCGACGTAGACGGTGATCAGCAGGCCGAGCTGGCTTGGCGGACGGCCAAGGCTTTCGCTGATGCCCGGCAGCGCCGTCACCACGACATTCTGGTCGAGGCTGGTCATGAACACGCCGCAGGCAACGGTCAGCGGCAGCAGGAGCAAGGCTCTGGCCGACACATCGGCGCGATCGGTGGCGCCGGCGGATAGTTCAGCGGTCATGGGGATGTTCGAACCAAATATGCCGACTCTGAGATGGGATTTTCATCCCCTTGGACCGGTTGAACGGGCCACGTTTCCATCATGGGCGCCCGCGGCGGGATTCTCTAGCGGCAGAACCAGCCGGCATTGAGGCCAGAGGCAGCCGCTCTAAGGCCACACCGCTTACTGTGCCTCGTAGCCGACCTCCTCGCTGGCGTGGCAGAGCGCCTTCCAGAACGAGCGGGCGAAGGAGCGGAAGACATAGATGTCGAACTGGTCGGTGCCGGTGCGCTGGATCTGGGCGAAGACATCGTGATGCGTTGTCGAGCGGCCGGCGCCGACCGGAAAGGCGGGCAGGGCGAAGTCGATGGCGAAGAATTTCGACAGCACCCATTCGGCTTTCGGCCCAGCGATGCGGATGGCGGTGCGGCCATGCGACAGGTCCGTCACCGTGCCGATGGCCGGCGTCACCGACTTGGCGAAGGCCGCGGCCAGTCCTTCGGCCTCATCGGTTACCGTGAATTTTCCCGGTGCGAAGCCGAACACCGATTTCACGCCGTCGCTCAAGCCGCCGCCAGCGCCGTCGGGCAGCGCAAGCCCGGTGACGCCGCGGATGGCCGCGATCAGTTTCTTCTCTTCGCCCGGCCATGCTGCGAGTTGCACGATCGAGCCCGGCCGGGTTTCGGTGAGCAGTATCTCGACGCCATGTTCGAAATTTCCATGCGAGCCGACATGGAACTCCGGCTCGAGGGGCGATTGACGCTCAGTCATGCATGCGGGTCCCTTCCGGATCGTAGAAGTGGTTGGAGACGATCTCCACGGGGCCGAAGCGGTTGCGCAAGGGATCGGAGACATGGGCGCGCGTGCCGTGCCTGGCCTTGCCGCCCTTGACCAGCGCCAGCGCGATATGCTTGCCGAGCGCCGGCGAATAGCAGGAGGCGGTGATGTGCCCGACCGAGCCGTGCGGATTGGCTTCGTCGACCTCCTCGACAATGTGCGCGCCGCCATTGAGCGGCCGGTTGTCGAGCGCGACCAGGCCGACCAGTTCCAGCCGCTCGGACGCAACGAGACCTTCGCGGTCCATCATCGCCGAGCCGATGAAGGGCTTCTTCTTCGACAGCATCCAGTCGAGATGCAGGTCGCGCGCCGTGGTGCGGCCGTCGATCTCGGCGCCGGTGACATGGCCCTTCTCGATGCGCATCGTGCCCAGCGCCTCCAGCCCGTAGGTGACCAGCCCGAACGGCTTGCCGGCTTCGATCAACGCTTCCCAGACATGGGTGCCGTGGCCGGCGCCGCAATAGACCTCGAACGCCATTTCACCGGAGAAGGATAGCCGGCAAATCATCACCGGCACAGCTGAAATCTCGCCGTGCACGATGCCCATGAAGGGCAGCGTCGCATTGTCGACAGCCGTGCCGGTGACACAGGCGGCCAGAATCTGCCTCGCTTTCGGCCCGCCGATCGCGGCTCCCGCCCATTCGTCGGTCACGGAGGTGACGTGGACCTTGAGTTCCGGCCAGATCACGTCGAGGAAATATTCCAAATGCTGCATCACCTTGCCGGCATTGGCCGTGGTGGTGGTCATCAGGAAATCCTGTTCGCCGAGCCGCCAGGTGGTGCCGTCGTCGAAAGCGAAACCATCCTCTCGCAGCATCAAACCGTAGCGCGCCTTGCCAACGGCGAGGGTCGAGAACATGTTGGTGTAGACACGGTCGAGGAACGTGGCGGCGTCGGGGCCCTGCACGGCGATCTTGCCCAGCGTCGAGACATCGACGATGCCCGCACTTTCGCGCGTCGCCTTGGCTTCGCGCACGTAGGCCTGTTCGATGGTTTCGCCTGAAAGCCCGTAGATCATCGGCCGGTACCAGAGGCCGGCCGAATACATGGTCGCGCCATTGGCGACATGCCAGTCATGCATCGGCGTCAGCCGTTCGGGCTTGAGGTCGCCGAAGCGCTCGGCTGCCAGCGAGCCGATCGACACCGGTGCGAAAGGTGGGCGGAAGCGCGTCGTGCCGACTTCCGGGATTGGCTTGCCGAGCGCTTCCGCCATGATGGCAAGACCGGGGACGTTGGAGCTCTTGCCCTGGTCGGTGGCCATGCCGAGCGTGGTGTAGCGCTTCAAGTGCTCGACAGAGACGAAGCCTTCGCGATGCGCCAGGCGGACATCCTCCGCCGTGACGTCGTGCTGGAAGTCGACAAAGCTCTTGCCGCTGCCCTTGATTTCGAACACGGGCGCGGGATCTGGATCTCCAGGGGTTGCCTCGACAGCGGGCAATGCTACAGCCGCGGCGGTTCCGCCAGCCGCGGCAGTGCCTGCGGCGCGCCCTTCGGCGATCGCCTCGACCGTCGAAAAGCTGCCGGTGAAGGCGCCCGCGCCGATCCAATTTTGCGTCGGCTTAGGCGGCAGGAAGGCCTGCCGGGCGGCGTTCCATTCCGCCTTGGCGCCGGCCTGGCTGGCCAGATGGATGGTCGGCGACCAGCCGCCCGACATCAGCAGGCAATCGGCATGGACGCTGCGCGCATCGCCGCTCAGCGCACCGGCGACCACGTCGAAACGCTGCACCTTGAGGCCGGACAACGACTTGCCGCCTTCCGTGGCGACCACCGCATGACCGGAAAGCAATTCCGCCTCGGCTTCGCCGGCCAGGGCGCTCATCTCGGCGGACGGTTGCGGGCGCACGTCGACGATGGCAACGATCGCCGCACCTGCCTGCTTCAGCGCCAGCGCCGACCGGTAGGCGCTGTCATTGTTGGTGAACACCACGACGCGCTGCCCCGGCAGCACGCCCAATTCGTTGGCGTAGCGCTCCGCCGCATGCGCCAGCATCACGCCGGGCCGGTCATTGCCGGGAAACACCAGCGGCCTTTCGAAGGCGCCGGTAGCCAGCACGACGGATCCCGCGCGGATCGCCCAGTAGCGATGGCGCGGCTCACCCTTGGCGGGCTGTGCCTTGTGGTCGCTGACCCGCTCGAGCGCGGCAAGCGTGTTGTTGTCGTAGTAGCCCCAGACCGTGGTGCGCGGCAGAAGCCGGACGTTGTCGCGCGCCTCGAGCTGAGCGACGGTGCGGTGCACCCAATCAGCCGCGGGTGCGCCATCGATGGTTTCGCCGGACCAGTTGGCCGAACCGCCGAAACGCGGCTCGAGATCGGTCAAAATGACGCGGGCGCCTTGGTCCGCGGCGGCCTTGGCGGCCATCAGGCCGGCTGGGCCGGAGCCGACCACAAGCACGTCGCAAAAGGCGTTCATGCGCTCGTAGCGGGCCGGGTCCTTTGCCGATCCGGCGCTGCCGAGGCCGGCGGCGCGGCGGATGAAATGCTCGCAGAACATCCAGAAGCGCGTGCCTTTCAGCGGGCCGATAACCGGCCCCATGAAGGTCTTGTAGTAGAAGCCGGCCGACAGCAGCTTGCCACCGAGCTGGTTGACGGCATGGATGTCCCAGGTGAGCGAGGGGAAACGGTTCTGGCTGACGGCAATCAGCCCGTCATGGATCTCGACCATGGTCGCCGGGATGTTGGGTTCCCGCACCTCGCCCTTCAGCACCGTTACCAGCGCGTTGGGCTCCTCGACGCCTGCGCTCAGCAGGCCGCGCGGGCGATGGTATTTGAAAGAACGCCCGAAAAGGGTGACGCCATTGGCCAGCAGCGCGGACGCCAGCGTGTCGCCGCCATGCCCGGTATAGGCAACGCCGTCGAACGTGAAGCGGATCGTCTTCAACCGGTCTATGCGGCCGCCGGTGACGGTGCGGCGCGGGCTCATGGCTTGTCCTCCGCCTTGCGGCGCGCGGCCGAGCTGTGATCGCCGCGCACGAAGGCGACACTGGAAATCTCATGCGTCAGCGTGTTGCGCACGACCCTCAGGTGAGCCCGGCAGCCGCCGGAATGCTGCCAGACCTCGTTGTGGTCGCCGGCCGGGTTCAGCCGGTCGTAGACGTAGGCGTTCCAGGCCTCGAAATTCTGCGAGGCAGGGTCGGGACGTTCGCGGTTGCCGTCACCCTGATAGGTGAACTCGATGACGTCGCGCGGGCCGCAATAGGGGCAAGTGATCAGCACTGAATGTTCCTAATGAAGCCGCGGGTTCGCGCCCTGGCCCTTGTCGTCGATCACCAGGCCGCGATGAAATCGGTCCAGCGTGAAAGGGGCGTTGAAATCGTGCGGCTGGTCCTTGGCGATTGTCCAGGCAAAGCACCACCCGGAAGCGGGCGTCGCCTTGAAGCCGCCATAGCACCAGCCGCAATTGAGATACATGCCGGGCAGGGGCCCGATGGTGATGATCGGCGAACCGTCCATCGACATGTCGCAGACGCCGCCCCAGGAGCGCAGCATGCGCACACGCGCTAGGCCCGGGAAAAGCGCCAGCATCTCGCTCATCACTTCGTCGACGATGGGCAGGTTGCCGCGCTGGGCGTAGCTGTTGTAGCCATCGATGTCGCCGCCATAGACAAGGCCGCCCTTGTCGGACTGCGACATGTAGAAATGGCCCATGCCGAACGTCACGACCGTGTCGATGAAGGGTTTCAGCGATTCGGTGACGAAGGCCTGCAGCACATGGCTCTCGATCGGCATTGTCTCGACGCCGGCCAGTTGCATGACGCGGCCGGTGCTGCCGGCCACCGCGACCGCTACCTTCTTGGCCCTGACATCGCCGCGCGATGTGGTAACGCCGGTGATGCGGTCGCCGTCGCGCAGGAAGCCGGTGACCTCGCAATTCTCGACGATGTCGACGCCGCGCCGGTCGGCGCCGCGTGCATAGCCCCAGGCGACCGCATCGTGCCGGGCGGTGCCGGCGCGCCGCTGCATCAGGCCGCCAACCACCGGAAAGCGTGCATCATTGGAGATATCGAGCGCCGGGATCAGGCGCTTGATCTCGGCTGGCGTCATCAGTTCCGCATCGACGCCGAGATGGCGCATGGCGTTGCCGCGTCTTGCGTAGTCGTCGAACTGAGCCGGCGTGTGCGCCAGGTTCAGGCAGCCGCGCTGCGAGAACATAACGTTGTAATTGAGTTCGTGCGACAGGTTCTCCCACAGCTTCATCGAATGTTCGTAGAAGCGGGTATTGGCGGGCAGGAGATAGTTCGAGCGAACGGCCGTCGTGTTGCGGCCGACATTGCCGGAGCCCAGCCAGCCTTTCTCCAGCACCGCGACATTGGTGATGCCATGTTCCTTGGCTAGATAGTAGGCGGTCGCCAGGCCGTGACCGCCGCCGCCGATGATGATGACGTCGTAGGATGCCTTCGGATCCGGCTTGCGCCAGGCCGGCTTCCAGTCCTTGTTTCCCTTGAACGCGTTCGCGAGCAGCGAAAGGGCTGAGTACTCTGCCATGTGTAAGGTGTCCGTTGCGGCGATGCGGCAGACTATAGAGCAGGGGGCTGATAGAAAGCCAATATTGCGCCATCGCCTTTCGACTGGCCGACGCTTGATGAGTGCGATCGTCGCGGTGACTTGCCCCATGATATGGCCGTCTTTATCAAGGACAGGCTTTTGAATGCCTTTGCCGCCCGCGAGTCGCCGATCCATCATGTTTTTTCGATTGCTTCGCCTCATTCTGGTCCTGGCGCTTGTCGTTGCGGCGCCGCTGTCGTTCGAGGCGGCGGCGCAAGGCGTTGGCCAGGCGCCCGCCGGACTGGTCGCCGACCAGCAAAAGATCATCCAGGGCCTGACGACCAAGGCCGACAATTTCGAGAAGCAGACACAGCAGGATGGCGAGGACGACAGCAACCTCGTCGATATCCGCCTGCAGCTCGAGGAATTGTCGCGGCAGTCGCTGACCAGCGCGCTGGCGTTCCGCACGCGCCTGGGCGAAATCAACAGCCGGCTCGAACAGCTAGGGCCGCCGCCTGCCGCGGGCCAACCGGCGGAGCCCGACGTCGTCAGCGGCGAGCGCCAGGCGCTGACGTCCGAAAAGGCGGAGATCAACGCGGTCATCGCACAAGCTCAGACCTTGTCGATCCGCATCAGCGGGCTGATCGACAAGATCGGCAACATGCGCAGCGCGCTGTTCCGGAATCTGTTGACCAAGCGCTACGTACTCTCGGACGCCTTGAGCCCGCAGGTGTTTTCCGATGCGCGCGACGAGTTCGGCAATTTCTACAAGGCGGTGTCGTCCTGGCTGAGCTTCGCCATCAAGTTCAAGTTCCAGGCCATCCTGGCGGCAACCTTCGTGGCGCTCGGCCTTGCGCTGGTGCTGCTGGTCGGCGGGCGGCGCCTGTTCGGGCGGGTGTTCGAGGCCGACTCCAGCAATGAGGACCCGTCCTATCTCAGCCGTCTTTCGGTGGCGTTCTGGTCGACCTTGCTGCCGACGGTGGCGGTTGCCGCCTTTCTCGGCTCGACGATCTTCTTCTTCAACTATTATAATGTTTTGCGCGGCGATATCGGGCTCTTCCTGAATGCGCTGGCGGCCGTCATCGGCGTGGTGTTTTGCGTCAATCGGCTGACCAACGCTGCGCTCGAGCCGCGCCTACCGAACTGGCGGCTCATTCCCGTCGAAACCGGCCCGGCGCGCTGGCTGGTGCGGCTAGCGACAGCCATGGCCGTGGTCATCGGCGCCAACTATTTCCTGTCGATCGTCAACGACAAGATGGGCTCGCCGCTGTCGCTGACCATCGCCCGCAGTTTCGGAGCCGCCATAACCGTCGGCGTCATCCTGATGCTGATGGCGATGCTGAGGCCGTTCAGGGCGCGTGACGGAAGCTGGCGACCATGGCCGGCATGGCTGCGCTATACATCGCTCGCCCTTGGCCTGTTCACCATCGTCGCGGCGCTGCTCGGTTATATCGGCCTTGCGCTGTTCGTCTCACAACAGGTCGTGGTCACCGGCACGGCGCTGATAACAGCCTATATCGGCTTCCTGTCGGCGCAGGCGATCGGCGAGGAGGACGCTTTCGCCAACACGTCGGTCGGGCGCTGGCTGTCGGCCAATTCCAGCTACGAGGACACCGCGCTTGACCAGCTCGGCCTTGTCGTCAGCATCGCCATCAACGTGATGATCGTGCTGGTGTTCCTGCCGCTGATCCTTTTGATGTGGGGCTTCCAGCCTGGCGATATCGAAGCGTGGGCGTACAAGCTCGCAACCGGGATCAATATCGGTTCGGTGACGATTTCGGTCACCGGCATCCTGTCGGGCATCGTCGTCTTCGTCATCGGCTATTTCCTGACGCGCTGGTTCCAGGGCTGGCTCGACGGCTCGGTCATGGCGCGTGGCAAGGTCGATACAGGAGTGCGCAACTCGATCCGGCTGGCGGTCGGCTATGCCGGCGTTGCTCTTGCGGCGCTGGTCGGTATTTCGGCGGCCGGCATCGATCTCTCCAGCCTGGCACTGGTCGCCGGCGCTCTCTCCCTCGGTATCGGCTTCGGCCTGCAGAATGTGGTGTCCAATTTCGTCTCCGGCCTGATCCTCTTGGCCGAGCGGCCGTTCAAGGTCGGCGACTGGATCGTGGCCGGCGACGTCAGCGGCACGGTCAAGAAGATCAGCGTGCGCGCCACCGAGATCGAGACTTTCCAGCGGCAGTCGGTGATCCTGCCCAATTCGAACCTGATCAACAATGCCGTCGGCAACTGGACGCACCGCAACAAGCTCGGCCGCATCGACATCAAGGTCGGCGTCGCCTATGGCAGCGACGTCAAGCATGTCCACGCCGTCCTGCTGGAGATCGCGCGCAGCCATCCGCTGGTGCTGAAGAACCCCGAGCCGTTCGTGCTGTTTTCCAATTTCGGACCCGCCGCGCTCGAATTCGAGATCCGTCTGTTCCTGGCCGATGTGATGAACGGAAACATCGTGCAGAACGACGTCCGCTTCACCGTGCTGGAGAAATTCGACGATCAGCACATCGAAATCCCTTCAACGCCTCGCGCGGTCGTCGAGGCCAAGAAGCACGTGGCATGGCCGACCGATGACGACAAGATCGAGGCCGATTTCGCCGAACAGCAAGAGGCTAAGGCGCAAGCCGAGGCCGAAGCGAAGCGTCAGGCCAAATCAGGCCGCAAGACACGCAAGCCCGATCCGGATTAGATTTGAGGCGTTGCACGTCGCCAAGACCAATTGCGGCATGAATGCGGCATTCAGTTGCGGTTCAGCTTCCATCTCATATAAGCTCCATGCAAAGGCGAAAATGCCTTGTGAAATGCAACAGAGGCGGTGGGAACACCGATATTGCAAATGTGGAAGTCTCTCGTCGCCGCCGTGGCTTTGCTCGCCGTGAGCGGCTCCGCCCATGCCGCAAGCGCGGTCAACAAGGACGCCGAGACGCGCACGCTGGTCGTGACCGAGGGCGGCAGCAAGACCGAGCTTGCGCTGGCCGGCGGCGAAACCGTCGAGTTCTGCCAGAACGGTTGCTTCGTCACCTTGCCCAATGGCGACCTCGAAGCCCTGACCGGTTCGGAAACCGTCGAGATTTCCGGCGGTGTCGCCCGCATCAAGTAATCTCGGTGGCATGATTGGAAAGGCCGGGCGTTTGCTCGGCCTTTTATCATTTCCGGTAGCTGTCTAACAATGACGCTGAAAATCCCCCCGCGTCAGCCGTTTGCATCGTGTTCGAGCAGCTCGACCTCAAGCGCTATCGTCCCGGCATGATCAAGGTCGAGGTCGGCGCGCCGCCCTGTAGATAGGCCAGGTCGTGGTCAAGCTGAAAACGGCGGGCTACCAGCTTGGCTTCCTGGCCCAGGACGTGTGGGCGTTTGCCTGATGGGTAGCTGTTTTCCCTGATTTGGGAAGGGTCGCGCCGCATCTTTGGCGTGTCGCAAACAGGCGGTAGCGCCGTGCCCGTCGCCTGCATATTGTGCGCCGATCAAGCGGGCGCCGACGCCGCCCGCAACAGCATTTCTGGAGTCGCGGGCAATGGCAGAGTTTCCGAAAAAGGCGAAGGTCGTCATCATTGGCCTTGGCGGCATTGTCGGCGCATCGATCGCCCATCATCTGATCGAACGCGGCTGGGACGACATTGTCGGCATCGACAAGTCGGGCATCCCGACCGATATCGGCTCGACCGCGCATGCGTCGGACTTCTGTTACACCACCAGCCATGATTTTCTGTCCTGCTGGACGACGCTCTATTCCATCGATTTCTACGAGAAGATGGGCCACTACGCGCGCGTCGGCGGCCTTGAGGTCGCCCGTGTGGGCGACGACGGCCGCATGGACGAGATCAAGCGCAAGATCGCTTCGGCCAAGGCTTTCGGCACGCGCGCCCGTTTGATCGAGCCCGCCGAGATCAAGGAAAAATTCCCGCTGATCGAACAGGACCTGGTGCAGGGCGGCCTGTGGGATCCGGACGCCGGTCTCGTCATTCCGCGCTCGCAGACCGTTGCCGGCAAGCTGGTCGACCAGGCCGAAGCGTCCGGCAAGCTCAAATCCTTCGCCAACACGCCGGCGAAGTCGCTTGTCGTCAAGGATGGCCGCATCAGTTCCGTGGTGACGGACCGCGGCACGATCGAGGCCGACTACGTCATCGTCTGCGCCGGCATCTGGGGCCGGCTGATCGCCGAGATGGTCGGCGAGGACCTGCCTGTCATGCCGATCGACCATCCGCTGACCTTCTTTGGCCCGTACACCGAGTTCGCCGGCACCGGCAAGGAGATCGGCTGGCCGCTGCTGCGCGACCAGGGCAACTCGGCCTATATGCGTGACACTGGCGATCCCAAGACCGCCGAGGGCGGCCAGATCGAATGGGGCTATTACGAAGAGACCAATCCGCGCCTCTGCCACCCGCGCGACCTGCTGGAGAAGGACCAGGCGCGGCTGTCGCCGTCGCAGCGCGATCTCGACATGGAGCAGATCCTGGCGCCGCTCGAACGCGCCATGGAACTGACGCCGATCCTGGGTGAACTCGGCTATAACGAAAGCCATTCGTTCAATGGCCTGCTGCAGGTGACGGCCGATGGCGGCCCATCGATGGGCGAAAGCCAGAAGGTGAGGGGGCTTTGGTATGCCGTCGCCATCTGGGTCAAGGACGGCCCGGGCATGGGCAAGCTGATCGCCGATTGGATGACCGACGGCCGGACCGAGATCGACCACCACGCGATCGACTATGCGCGCTTCTATCCGCACCAGACCAAGGAACAGTTCATCTGGGATCGCTGCACCGAGACGGCGATGAAGGTCTACAATCCGGCGGTGCATCCGCGCGAACCCTTCTCCAAGGCCCGCAACATCAGGCGTTCGCCGTTCTGGGAGCGCGAGAAGGAACTCGGCGGCTATTTCATGGAACTCGGCGGCTGGGAGCGCGCCCACGGCTACGCCGCCAACGAGCATCTGCTTGAAAAGTATGGAAACCGGGTGCCGGTGCGCGAGAACGAATGGGACAACCGCCATTTCTGGCGCGTCTCCAACGCCGAGCATCTGGCGATGAGCGAGGATTGCGGCATCGTCAACCTCTCGCATTTCTCCATGTATGATATCGAAGGACCCGACCATGTCGCGCTGCTGGAATGGCTGTGCGCGGCCAAGATCGGCGGCGACAACAACATCGGCAAGGGCATCTACACCCACTTCCTCGACGAGGAAGGCATGGTGCGCGCCGACTTCACCGTGATCCGCATGGCCGACCGCTGCCGGCTGATCGACGGCGCCGACGCGGGGCCGCGCGACTTCCAGTACATGCGCCGCACGGCTCAGGACAAAGGTTTTGATGTTACCATCACCGATGTGACCGAGAAGTACGTCACCATCGGCATCTGGGGGCCGAACGCGCGGGCGACCTTGCAAAAGGTGGTCGAGAACCCGGATGGGCTTTCGCCGGAGAATTTTCCATTCGCGGCGATCAAGCCGGTCAGGATCGGCGGCAAGGACGTCACCGCGTTCCGCATCTCCTATGTCGGCGAGCAGGGCTGGGAACTGCATATGCGCTACGAGGACGGTCTGGCCGTCTGGGACGCGCTGCGCTCGACAGGCGTCATGCCATTCGGCGTCGAGACCTACGCCAATACGCGCCGCATGGAGAAGAGCCTGCGGCTGCAGAACGCCGACCTCTTGACCGAGTATAATCTGCTCGAGGCCGATCTTGCCCGGCCGAAGGTCAAGGAGAACGATTTCTGCGGCAAGGCGAAGCATGTGGAGTATCGCGAACGCGCGCACCAGCCCGCCATGCTGTGCACGCTGGTGATGACCGAGAATACGGACTCCAAGGGAGTTGTCCGTTATCCCGTCGGCATCATGCCGGTGATGGACCCCGAAAGCGGGGAAACACTGGTCGACGAATTCGGCCGCCGCTCCTTCACAACATCGGTCGCCTATGGCCCGACCATCGGCAAGAACATCGCGCTCGCCTATCTGCCCTGGGCCTATGCCCAGGAGGGCCGCAAGCTCACGGTCGAGTATTTCGGCGAGACTTATCCGGTCGAAGTCGCCAGCGTTGGCTACAAGCCGCTTTACGACCCGGAGAATCTCAAGCCGCGGAGCTGATCGCCCGCGGCCGGGCTCGCTATTGGATCAGCGCGGCCACGGCCGGGCTTTTCTCTTTTTCGGTGGGCGATTCTGGCTTAACCTTGCGCAATGTCTGGTTTGCTCTGCGCGAGACATCTGCTTTCGGTCACTGCCGCACTGGCGCTGACGCTCTGGCTGGCGCCGAGATCCCACGCCGACGAGCCGGTCGATGTCGAGCTGGTGCTTGCGGTGGACGTTTCGCTGTCCATGTCGGCGGAGGAACTTGAGATCCAGCGCCATGGCTACGCGGCGGCGCTGACGCATGACAATGTGCTGCAGGCGATCGCCGATGGCGCCTATGGCAAGATCGCCGTCACCTATGTCGAATGGGCTGGCACCGGCTGGCAACACGTCATCGTACCGTGGACGGTGATCGCAAGCCGCGCCGACGCCGAGCGGGTGGTGGCGCAATTGTCGGCCCAGCCGCCCAACAGCGCACGGCGCACCTCGATCTCCGGTGCATTGGAGTTCGGCAGCGACCTTTTCGCCGAAAGCGGCTACCAGGGAACCAAGCGCGTCATCGACATTTCGGGCGACGGGCCGAACAACCAGGGCGCGCCGGTCAATCTCGTCCGCGACGGGGTGGTCAGCCAAGGCATCGTCATCAACGGCCTGCCGCTGATGACCCGGGGCGGCTTTTCCGGCGTCTATGACATGAACGATCTCGACCGCTACTACAGCGACTGCGTCATCGGCGGCGCCGGTGCCTTCATGATCCCGGTCAATGACTGGACACAATTTCCCGAAGCCATCCGCCGCAAGCTTGTGCTTGAGCTTGCCGGTCCGGCGTCACCCTATTGGGTGGCGGAGGAGGCGGACTATCCGCCAGTGGAGCTGGCGCAGGACAAGCCCGCCGCCGACTGCCAGGTCGGCGAGAAAATGTGGCGCAACCGCAACTGGATGCCCGACAGCAGGTAGAGCAATTCCAAACCGGGTTGCCGGCTGCTTTGCGCGCAAACACGTTCCTGTTGATTGACAAGCCCATCGGCCTCTGTGAACAATTTCCTCCAGAAAAACAAAAGGGGAACTGACATGAACAGGATAACCGTCTTTGCCGCGACATTGACGCTTGCCGCGGGGTTGACCGCGCCGGCGATGGCCGCCACGTCACTCACCATCGGCATCAGCGGCTGGACCGGATTCGCGCCGCTGACGCTCGCCAAGCAGGCAGGGCTGTTCGAGAAGCATGGCCTCGACGTGACCTTGAAGAAGGTGCCGCAGGCCAGCCGGCCGCTCGCCATCGCCAGCGGCGACCTGCAATGCGCCGCCACCACGGTCGAGACCTGGCTGGTCTGGAACGCCAGCGGGGTGACCACCAAGCAAATCTTCCAGCTCGACAAATCTTACGGCGCCGACGGCATCGTCGTGCGCAACGACATCAAGACCGTCGCCGACCTCAAGGGCAAGAATGTAGCGTCCTCCGCGCCGGGAACGTCGCCCTATTTCATGCTGGCCTGGGTGCTGAACAAGAACGGCATGTCGACCAAGGACGTGACGGTCGTCAATCTCGAGCCTGACGCGGCGGCGCAAGCCTTCCTCGCCGGCCAGAATGACGCGGCCGTCACCTACGAGCCCTTCATCTCGGCCGTGCGCGACAAGGCCGACCAGGGTCATATCCTGGCGACCACGCTCGACTATCCGATGGTTCTCGACACGGTCGGCTGCACGCCCGAATTCCTCAAGGCCAATCCCGACGCCGCCAAGGCGCTTGCCGACAGCTATTTCGATGCCCTCGACATGATCAAGAAGGATCCGCAGAAATCCTACGAGATCATGGGCGCCGACGTGAAACAGTCGGCCAAGGAATTCGAGGATTCGGCGAAGTACCTGAAATGGGCCGACAAGGCCGCGAACAAGCAGTTCTTCACCAAGGAATTCCAGGACTTTTCCAAGACCGCCGGCGACCTGCTGCTGCAGATGGGGCTGATCAAGGAGGCGCCCGACGTCGCCACGCTGGCCGACACCAGCGCCGTGGCGAATTGACGGTTCAACCCTTGGATACCGTGCGGCGGCGCAGTGCGCCGCCACTTTCCCGCTGACAAAGGATGAAGATGCGCCCCTTGCATCCTGTCTCACCGAGCCTGCGAACAGTGCTCGGTATCTCCTTCTTCGTGCTGTTCGTGGCCTTCTGGGCCTGGATCACACTTGGCGGCCACGTCAACCGCATCTTCCTCGCCGACCCGCTGTCGATGCTGCGGGACGGCTGGCGGCTGCTGGTCGAGGACCGTTTCTGGCTCGACATACTGATCACCATCTGGCGGGTCTTCGGCGGTTTTGTGCTGGCCTCGGTCGTCGCCGTGCCGCTCGGCATCGCCATGGGCGCCTGGAAACCGGTGGAAGCGTTTCTGGAACCCTTCGTCTCCTTCGCCCGCTACCTGCCGGCCTCGGCTTTCATTCCGCTGCTCATCCTGTGGGCCGGCATTGGCGAGCTGGAAAAGCTGCTCGTCATCTTCGTCGGCTCGGTGTTCCAGGTCATCCTGATCATTGCGGTCAAGGTCGGTTCCACACGGCGCGATCTGGTCGAGGCCGCCTATACGCTGGGATCGACCAACAATGGCATCGTCAGGCGGGTGATCATGCCGGCCAACGCGCCCGAGATCGCCGAGACGCTGCGGCTGGTGCTCGGCTGGGCCTGGACCTATGTCATCGTTGCCGAACTGATCGGCTCGTCGTCGGGCATCGGCTATATGATCATCAACAGCCAGTCGCGGCTGGCGACCGGGCAGATCATCTTCGGCATCATCGTCATCGGCCTGATCGGGCTGTTGTCCGATTTCGCTTTCAAGGCGTTCAACCGCTGGCTCTTTCCATGGAGCCTGGCGTGAGCAAGCTTCTCATCGAGGGCGTTGCGCGCACCTTTGCCGGCGTGCGCGGCGGAGAGCCGGTCAGGGCGCTGATGCCGGTGGATCTCGCGGTCGCGGCAAATGATTTCATCACCATACTGGGGCCGTCCGGTTGCGGAAAGTCGACGCTGTTGAGGATCGTCGCCGGCCTGGAAGCGCCAAGCGAAGGTCGCGTTCTGCTCGACGGCAAGGCGGTGACGAGACCCGGGCCGGACCGCGGCATGGTCTTCCAGTCCTACACGCTTTTCCCATGGCTGACGGTCGCCGAAAACATCGCTTTCGGCCTGCGCGAACGCGGCATGGCCGAGGAGGAGAGGGACGGGATCGTTGCCTCCTATGTCGATCTCGTCGGGCTGAAGGGGTTCGAGAATCATTGGCCGAAGCAGCTTTCCGGCGGCATGCAGCAGCGCACGGCGATAGCGCGGGCACTGGCCAACGATCCGGAAATCCTGCTGCTGGACGAGCCGTTCGGAGCCCTCGACAACCAGACGCGCGGGCTGATGCAGGAATTGCTGCTCGGCATATGGGAACGGCGCAAGAAAACGGTGCTGTTCGTCACCCACGACATCGAGGAGGCGATCTTCATGGCCTCGCGGGTTATCGTGATGACGGCGCGGCCCGGCCGCATCAAGTCGGATGTCGCCATCGACCTGCCGCATCCGCGCCACTACACGCTGAAGACCAGTCCGGAATTCTCGGCGTTGAAGGCACGGCTGACCGAGGACATCCGCGTCGAGGCGATGCGGACCGCAGAGGTGCACTAACCGTTCACGGCTCGGTCGTCTGCGGTTTGGCGTCAAGCCGCCAGCAACTGCTTGCGGTCTACGCGCTCCTGCTGCGGCGAGCGGGCGTAGAGCTCGCGGTAGCATTTCGAGAAATGCGAGGCCGAGACGAAGCCGCAGGCGACCGCCACCTCGACCACCGGGAGCGACGACTGGATCAAGAGATGCCGGGCGCGGTCGAGGCGGATTTCGAGATAGTAGCGGGCTGGGGAGCGGCCCATCTCGGTGCGGAACAGGCGCTCGATCTGGCGGCGCGACAGGTCGACATGGTCGGCGATCTCGATCAGCGACAGCGGCTCGGACAAATTGGCCTCCATCAGTTCGATGATGGTCAGCACTTTCGAGTTCTGCACGCCAAGGCGGGCGCGCAGCGGCAGGCGCTGGCGGTCGGTGGGGCTGCGCACACGGTCGGTCAGCACCTGCTCGCACACGCGGTTGACGAGGTTCTCGTCGAAATCGTCGCCGATCAGCTTCAGCATCATGTCGAGCGCGGCGGTGCCGCCGGCGCAGGTGTAGATGTTCTGGTCGATCTCGAACAGGTCGGCAAAGACATTGGCCTTCGGGAAGGCCTCGGAAAAGCCCGGCAGGTTTTCCCAATGGATGGCGCAGCGCTTGTTCGACAACAGCCCGGCGGCGGCCAGGATATGCGCACCGGTGCACAGACCGCCGACGGCGACGCCGCGGTTATATTCCTCGCGCAGCCAGGCAAAAGCCGACTTGTTCTGATAGCGCTCGACATTGGTGCCGCTGCAGACGATGGCCATGTTCGGGCGGTCCGGCCCGGCCATCTTCTTGCGTTCCTCCTCCAGCGAGGTGTTGACCGCACACTCCACGCCGTTGGAGGCGCGCACCGGCTTGCCGTCAATGCTGGCAAGGCGCCAGCGATAGGCCTCGTAGCCGAGCATCCGATTGGCGGAGCGCAACGGGTCCAGCGCGGTCGCAAAAGCGATCATGGTGAAATCGGGAACAAGGAAGAACACAAACGACCGCTTGATCGGATGCTTGACGGCGTTCACGGGGAACCTCATCTGGCCATGACGCGAACAGGATGTCGCGAATAGCATAGCGTCATCAGGAAAAACCATTCCTGTCAATCGGCTAGGCGGCTTTGGCAAGATTAAATTTGCGACATGGGTCGCAAATGGGCAATCGCAGCGCGGTGCTGCTCAAACCAGGCCACCGTCAGGTTGTGAAAAGGTGATGGAAGCGCAACAGATAAACGCCGCCTCGGCGGAGCCGAAGCGGCGGCTGTCAACTCTGAAGCCGTGGCAGGGAGCGCGGCTGTGGAGGTATCAGGCGACGAAGCCGAGACGCGCCGCGGCCATGGCGCCGGTCTGGCCGGGCATGGTGTTGGCAAGACGCTGACGCTCGAGAGCGGTGGTCAGGTTCATTTCGCGGCGGGCGAAGAGGCGGGCAAAAAGCTTCATGATCATCTCCAATCGGTTGCTCAGACGGGTCGCCTTCGCTTGATGGAGTGGGGCAGCTCGTTTGCTGACGGTGATATAGGCTTGTGTGAGCAGGAACTAAATCGCAAAAGCGAAGCGCTTGATATGAAAAGCGACACCGGATGCGACAAATTTTGGCAGGCTGCGAGCAATATGCCTAGGATTCATGAATATTTGCAGCGAGTTAATCTGAAAATCGAGCTGCTATGCGGCTTGCTCATATGCGCCATGCAGCGGCGGCATGGCTCCTGAATTCGTTTGAATACAAATGAAATAGAGAAGGCCTGCCGGGCGGGTTGCGCGGCAGGCCTTCAGCACGGGGTACACACGATCTACTTTGCTCCAGCCCAGGATCCGACGCCATTGCGAATGCCGGTCTTGGTGTCGGAAGCTTCCGGCCAGCCGATATCCTTCTGCAACTCGATCGGCAGGGAACGGATGGCGCGTTCGGTCTGGTAGCGGGCGCGGGCCGCGTTGAATTCGGTCGCGATGCGGCCGAGGGATGAGAGGATAGACATTTCGATCTCCTTTGCTGCGGCGCGGAGGCGCCGGCAATGCATTACGTCAGGTCTGTTTCAGCTACATTACACGTCGAATGCAGGTCTGCGCCGTAGTCGTTTCGTGGCCGCTTTGGCAGCATGCTGCTTCGATGGAGTTGACTATGCTCCTGATCTGATGTTCAATCAAACGAAATGGAATGATGTTTTGTATCAGAAAAATTGAAGGTCGATCGTCATGAACGCCCCACTCAATCATCCGCTGCCGCTGCTCGACCTCGACGTTTTGCGCACCTTCGTGGCGATTGCCGAGACCGGCAGCTTCACCACCGCGGCCAATGCGGTGTTCCGGACCCCGTCGGCCGTCTCCATGCAGATCAAGAAGCTGGAGGATATTCTCGGCCGCTCGGTGTTCGCGCGCGATGCACGTTCGGTGACGCTGACCACGGACGGCGAAATGCTGCTCGGCTATGCCCGGCGGCTGTTGTCGATCAACCGCGAGGTGGTGTCGAAGTTCATTATCCCCGATATTGTGGGCGTGGTGCGGCTTGGCTCCCCGGATGATTATGGCGAGCGCGTGCTGCCGCATGTGCTGAAGCGTTTCGCGCAGTCGCATCCCTCGATTGCCGTCGACGTCACCATCGACCAGAGCAGCAATCTGCGCCGGCGCATGGACGACCGCGCGCTCGACATCACGCTGTTGACGAACTCCTATAAGACCAGCGCGCTTGGCGCCGAGGTGCTTTTGACCGAGCCCATCGTGTGGGCCGGCGCCAAGGGCGGCTGCGCGCATCTACGCGAACCGCTGCCGGTCTCATTGTGGGAAGAAGGCTGTGCCTGGCGGGCCGGTGCGCTCGAGGCATTAGGCCGCGAGGGCCGCAACTATCGCGTCGCTTACATGAGCGCCCATACCGCAGGCCAGCGAGCCGCGATCATGGCAGACCTTGCGGTCGCGCCGCTGCCGCGATCGTTCCTCGGCAACGACATGGTCGAACTCTGCCCAAAGGACGGCATGCCCGATATCGGCACTTACAATCTTGCCATGGTGGTGGCGCCGGACGCCAGTGCGCCGGTCAAGGCCGTCGCCGACCACATCCGCGCGACTTTCGAAGTATTTAGGGAAACCGGCAAGTTCTGATCATCCGGGATAGTCGGACCGAAGGCGCTGCTCCGCCGCCTCTGCGGAGGCGGCGATCGGCGAAGGGCTCTGGCTCAGGAAAGCAACGATGTGTTGGCGCGCGCGCCGCGCTTCCGGCATGTCAATCAGCGGCCAGACGTGGAACATGCCTTCCTCGTAAACCAACTCCACCTCGACACCGGCGGTGCGGGCTTTTTGTGCAAAGATCAGATTGTCGGGCGTGAGAAGATCGCGGGAGCCCGTCAGGAGCAATGTCTTCGGCAGCACCGACAGATCGCCATAGACCGGGCTGATGCGCCAGTCGGTCGGATCCATACCGGCACTATAGAGCCGGATCGCCTCCCGCCCACCGGCAATGCCCAACCATGGATCGTTCCGCTCCGCCTCGAATACTTCGGGGTTTGCGAGCGAGACGTCGAGGCCGGGTGAAATCAGCACATGGCGCGAGGGCAGGGGCAGGCCCGCTTCCGCGGCCATCATGGTCAGCACCACGGCCATGTTGCCGCCGGCGGAATCGCCCATGAAGATGATGTCTTCCGCCTCTGTCTCCTCGAGCATCCGGCGATAGACAGCGCCGACCATGCCGAACATGGCGTGGAAGTTGTGCTCGGGGGCGATTGGATAGATCGGCACGGTGATGCCGTAGCCCAGCCGGTCGGCCATGTCGGCGATCAGATACCAGTGATAAGGCGTGATCTCAAAGACATAGGCGCCGCCATGCAGGTAGAGTATCTGCTTGTGCTCTCCGGCCCTGGGCGCGATTTCGTAGACCGGAAACCCGTCAACGCTGCGCGTCTGGATATCGTAACGCTGCTGCAGCAAGGCCGGCGGACGGTGATCCTCGGTCTTGCGCGCGGCCGCTATCCAGCGCTGCAGGTTTTCCGGGCTGGAAAAGGCCTGCTTGCGGCTGTGCCTGAGCACGAAGGACACGACGTGACTTTTCAAACTTGGCATGCGGATACACGGACTTCGGCGGCAGCCGACTAAGAGAATTCCCCTTCATTCTTGAAGATCGTGCCCTGGCCAAAGATGTCAAGATCAGCGCCTTGTCCACACGCTGGTGTGATCAGTGGCGCGGCAGAAGTGCCGCGCGCAGCCTGTT
The DNA here is from genome assembly GCF_006440535.1 of Mesorhizobium sp. B2-5-13. Classification (NCBI taxonomy): domain Bacteria; kingdom Pseudomonadati; phylum Pseudomonadota; class Alphaproteobacteria; order Hyphomicrobiales; family Phyllobacteriaceae; genus Mesorhizobium; species Mesorhizobium sp. B2-5-13. Next base: position 46,897 of record NZ_VFUI01000020.1, read on the forward strand.
GCGGGCCGTCGGGGACGTACGAGGTCCCCGGCGAAGGCCGAGCAATTTGCATTTGTCGGTGAAGGTCATCAGCGCGTCGTACCCAGAAGCAGCGAGGCGAGCGTGGCCTGCGGATCGTTCGGCGGCGATGCCGGCCACCCGATGTCCTTCTGGACATGCGCCGGCAAGCTGTTCAGCGCGCGGATCGCCTTATTCCTGGCATGAGCTTGCCTGACGGTCACACCGAAGCGGCCGAGACTTTCGAACATCGACATTTTCATCTCCCTTGAAGAACGGCAGTGGCCAAGGACTTCTCGGCCGCCGTTCGATGCGGGGTAAATGCGCCTGCCATGTATCGGATGGATTTCGCGGAAATAGCGCGTTCGTTTCCAGATCGGCCTAATCTGGAAACATTGCATACAAATGAGTTTTCGAGGCGCCGAAGTCGTTTTCAGGTCCCAATAAATTGGACGTCCTCGGGCGGTGGTGCGCTGCGAATCGAATAGAAAATAGTTGACAAGTCGCCCCGCAACTGCCTGTAATTGTGCAGCGCAGCAGCAGAAGTGTGCGTTGCAGCACAACGCGGAAACCATGACTGGGGTCATCGTGCCGAGTATCCACAGCATTCAGTATCTGCGGGCGCTAGCTGCGAGTGCTGTGGTCTGCTTCCACGTCAGCGAGCAGTTCGACGGCCCGTTCTCTGTCGGTGCCGCCGGGGTCGACGTCTTCTTTGTGATCAGCGGTTTCATCATGTGGGTGACGACGGCGAGCCGCCCGGCGGATCCAGTGGGCTTCATCGGCCGCCGGATCACCCGCATCGTGCCGCTCTACTGGATCGTCACCTTCATGACTGCCGCAGCCATGCTGATCAAGCCACAGTTTTTTTACGATCAGTTGCTCAGCCCGCTGAGTCTCGGCCGTTCGCTGTTCTTCTTGCCGCTTCTGCAAGACGGCGCATTGCATCCCGTCGTCCTCCAGGGTTGGACGCTGAGCTACGAGATGATGTTCTATCTCGTTTTCGCCCTGACTCTTTTTCTGGGCGAACGATGGCGTCTGGGCGTGCTCGTCGGCAGTCTCACCATCATCGTCGCGCTGCATTTTGTCTTGCCCGACGGATATGCGCGTTCCTTCACCAGCCCAATCGTGCTTGAATTCGCTGCCGGCGTCATTCTCGCACGCCTGTGGCTCCAGGACGTTAGGCTCTCGTTTGGGCTGGCCCTGACGCTGCTTAGTGGTGGGTTTCTTCTGCTCGCCGTCATCCCGTTGGTCGACGCCGATATGCCGCGCGTATTGCGCTGGGGCATCCCGGCCATGCTGATCGTGGCGGGTGCGGTCTTTGCCGAACGCGCTCGGCCGTTCAGGCCTGTGGCCTTGTTCAGTTTCCTCGGCGAAGCCTCCTATTCGATCTATCTTTGGCACGCCCTGGTCGCCGTCGCGGTGACGGGCATCACCTTGCGGCTCGGCGTGCTGCCGGCATTGCAGCCGGCGCTGATCGTCGTTCTCAGCCTGGTGTTCTCGGCGATGCTTTATCCGGTCGTTGAAAAGCCGCTCATCCGGGCGCTGCACCCCTCACGCGCCAAAGGCGTCAAGCGCGGAAAAGAGACCCCGCTTACCCAGGCTGCAGACACATGAATCCGATCGCAACGGCCTGAAGCGGTTCGTCAGTCGCGGCTGCGCCGTGCGGCGTGGCCTTCGCGCGAGCGCCTTCGCGGTGCTGAATCTCCGGCGATGCCATCCTCGCTGACCGTCTTGCGTGGCGGCAGTTTCACCGCCGCCGACAGTTTCGGGAAGGGATCGACCTTGTTGGGCAACGCCATGGCATAGACGAAATGCTCCTGGAATTTCGGCTCCAGCGCGGTCTCGATCTTCTCGATCTGGCTCACCGTCTCCTCAATCTCGCGACGATAGCCGCGATTGAGCAGCGCCATACGGGCACCGGCGCCGGCGGCGTTGCCGACGGCCGAGACCTTGTCGAGATCGCAATCGGGGATAAGGCCGAGCACCATGGCGTATTTCGGATCGATGAAGGAACCGAAGGCACCGGCGAAATGGATGCGGTCGACATGCTCGGTGTTCTGCTTTTCCATCAACAGCTTGGTGCCGGCATAGAGCGCCGCCTTGGCAAGCTGGATGGCGCGTACGTCGGTCTGGGTGATGGTGATCTTGGGTTCGCCTTCCTTCAGCACGTAGGAGAAGGTGCGGCCGTTGGCGACGACGCGCGGCGAGCGCGCGGCCAGCGAACCGTCGACGACACCATCCTCCGAGATGATGCCGGCGAGATACATTTCGGCGACGATCTCGATGATGCCGGAGCCGCAGATGCCGGTGACGCCGGTCGCCTGCACGCTGTCGAGGAAGCCCGGTTCGTCGGACCACAATTCCGAGCCGATGACGCGGTATTTCGGCTCCAGTGTGTCGGGATCGATGCGCACGCGCTCGATGGCGCCGGGCGCGGCCCGCTGGCCACCGGAGATTTCGGCACCTTCGAAGGCCGGACCGGTGGGCGAGGAGGCAGCCACGACACGCGCGCGATTGCCGAGTACGATCTCGGCATTGGTGCCGACATCGACGATCAACATCATCTCGTCCTGGCGATGCGGGCCTTCCGACAGCGTCACCGCCGCCGCGTCGGCGCCGACATGGCCGGCAATACAAGGCAGCATATAGAGGCGCGCGCCCTGGTTGAGCTTCAGCCCGATATCGGATGCCTTGATGCGCACGGCGCCCGAGACGGCAAGCGCAAAGGGGGCTCCGCCGAGTTCGGTCGGATCGATGCCGAGGAACAGGTGATGCATGATCGGATTGCCGACGAAGACGGAATCCAGGATGTCGTTGCGCTGGACATTGCCTTCCGCGCAGACCTTGTCGACGAGGCCGGAGATCGCCTCGCGCACGGCCACCGTCATGCCTTCGCGGCCATCCGGGTTCATCATCACATAGGAGACGCGGCTCATCAAATCCTCGCCAAAGCGGATCTGCGGGTTCGACGTTCCGGACGAGGCGGCGACGCGGCCCGACAGCAGCGATACCAGATGCATGGCGATGGTGGTCGAGCCGATGTCGCAGGCCAGCCCATAAGCCTCGTTCTTGAGGCCCGGCCACAGCGCGATGACGCGCGCGATGTCACTGTCGGCATCCTTTTGGATGGCAGCGGTAGCGGTCCAGTTGCCCTTGCGCAATATGCCTTGCACCTGCGGCAGCAGGTAAAAGTCGAATTCGAGGTTTTTAAAGCCCCAGTCCTTCATCAGCGCGTTCTTGAGCCGGTCCAGGTCGCCTGATGGGTTGTGCATGTCGGGCTCTTCGATCTCGACATAGCACATGCGGATCGCCGTATCGCGGGCGATCACCCTGGTGTCGGCATCCTTGCGGATGGTCTGCGCGTTGATGACGGTGTCCTGCGGCACGTCGATGACGAGATCACCGAGAATCTGCGCCGAGCAGGAGAGGCGGCGCCTTTCGGGCAGGCCGCGCACGCGTTCGTAGCGCTCTTCCTTGGGACCTTTGGGCGAGATGTGGTCGTTTGAGGAGGTGATCTTGTGCTTGGCGAAATTGCCTTCCTGCACCTCGATCTGGCAGCGCCCGCAAGTGGCGCGTCCGCCGCACACGCTCTCGACATAGACGCCGAGCTGGCGCGCGGCGTCGAGCACCGGCGTGCCGACAGGGAACCGCCCGCGCTTGCCTGACGGCATGAACAGCACGAGCGGATCGGTAATGTTTGCAGGTGAATTCACGATTGCGCGCTTATCCCCGGCCCATCCGGGCTTCACGACCGCCGCGCCGGCGGCTGCCATTGCCGCCGCCTTCGCCCGGTGCATTGACCGCTGTCGGCGCCGCCACCGCGTGGCCGCCTTCGGCCGGCTTGTAATCCTTGTAGGTCTTGATCCATTTGGTGCAGTTCTCGTCGGTGCCGTTCAGCACGTTGGCGCCGCGCACGGCTTCCATTTCCTGCGGCCGCACCGGGTTCATGATCGCCGAAGTCATGCCGGCGCCGATCACCATCGGGATGAAGGCGGCGTTGATGCCGTGGCGGTGCGGCAGGCCAAACGAGATATTCGACAGGCCGCACGTGGTGTTGACCTTGAGCTCTTCGCGCAGGCGGCGCAGCAGCGCGAACACCTGGCGACCGGCATCGCCAAGCGCCCCGATCGGCATGACCAGCGGGTCCACGACGACGTCGTGCGCCGGGATGCCGAAATCGGCGCAGCGCTGCACGATCTTCTTGGCGACGGCGAAGCGCACGTCCGGGTCCATCGAAATGCCGGTCTCGTCGTTGGAGATGGCGACGACGGGCACGTTGTATTTTTTGACCAGCGGCAGGATGGCTTCGAGTTTTTCCTCCTCGCCGGTGACGGAGTTGACCAGCGGCCGGCCCTTGGCGACCTTCAGCGCGGCCTCGATCGCGGCGCTGACGGAACTATCGATCGACAGCGGCAGGTCGACCAGGCCCTGGACGATTTCCAGCGTCTGCACCAAAAGACCAGGTTCGGTTTCGTTCGGGTTGACCGAAGTGACGCCGGCATTGACGTCGAGCATGGTGGCGCCGCAGGCGGCCTGCTCCAGCGCGTCCTTGATGACGGTCTCGAAATTGCCAACCACCATCTCGGCGGCGAGCTTCTTGCGGCCGGTCGGGTTGATGCGTTCGCCGATCACGCAGAAGGGCTGGTCGAAGCCGATGATGATTTCTCGTGTCGCCGAGGCAACGATGGTCCGGGTCATGAAATCTCTCCGTCGTGATATAAAGAGTTCTTTATATCGTTATCTCTTGTCGATCAAGCGAATGGTGGTCGTTCCGCACGGGTCAATGCGCGGTCTTCACCATATCCACCTGGGTTTCGGTAATCTCGTCGTGCAGGATGTGGTCCAGCCGGTCGGCGACCATCTGGTCGTCGCGGCGGATCTCACGCTTCCATGGCTGGCGGCCCTTCAGCACACCCGATTCATCGACGATCTCGGCGACATATTCCTCCTGGCGATAGGCCATCACGTGGATGCCAGAGACGCCGGGAATTTCCTTCACCTCGTTGATGATGTCGGTGCAGAGCTGCTTGCCTTCCTTCTTCTGGTCCTGGGCGCCTTCCAGCCGCTTGATGATGGCGTCAGGGATATGGATGCCGGGCACGTTGGAGCGGATCCATTTTGCCGTCTTGGCTGAAGCGAGCGGGCCGACGCCGCACAGGATGAACACCTTTTCAGTGTGGCCGAGATCGCGGGCCTTCTGCATGAAGGTCTTGAACATCGGCACGTCGAAGCAATACTGCGTCTGCACGAACTGCGCACCGGCGGCGATCTTCTTGCCGAGATGGATCGGGCGAAAGTCGAAGGGCGGCGCGAACGGATTGACGGCAGCGCCCAGGAACAGCTGCGGGGGCGTCGTCAGCTTGCGGCCGGACAGAAACTTGCCGTTGTCACGCATGATGCGGCAGGTCTCCAGCAGAGACATGGAATCGAGATCGAACACCGGCTTGGCGCCCGGCTGGTCGCCGGCCTGCACGCCGTCGCCGGTCAGGCACAGCATGTTGGCGACGCCCATCGCAGCACCGCCCAGCACATCGCCCTGGATGGCGATACGGTTCTTGTCGCGGCAGGCGATCTGCATGATCGGGGCGTAGCCCATGCGGGTCAGCAGTGCGCAGATGCCGACCGACGACATATGGCAATTGGCGCCGGACGCGTCGACCGCGTTGATGGCATCGACCCATCCGTCGAATATCTTCGCCCTGTTATAGACATCCTCGGGATCGGCGCTGTCGGGTGGGTTGAGCTCGGTGGTCACCGCGAATTCGCCGCGCCTGAGCACGCGCTCCAGCCGGCCGCGCGAGGTGTGGCCGGGCAGGGGATCGAGCGGCAAATGGATGCCGGCCGGATTTTCATCGAGCTGGCGGCCGATCATGCGGAGGCTCCGGTCTTCGCGGCAGCGGCGGCTTCACGGGCTGCCGCGGCCTGCGCGGTCACCCGCAGCCAGGCTGAAGTTTCGCGCAAGGACTGGTCGACCGGCTTCTGCACGGTGAGGATCCTGTCGGAATTGACCATGTTCTGCGAACCTTCCCAGGCCTTGACCCAGACGCAGGGCATATCGGGCTCGACCTCGCAATTGCCGTTGGCGCGCACGCCTCCGCAGGGGCCGTTGCGCAACTGCTTGGGGCAATTCATCGGGCACGACATGCCGGTCGAGGACAGGATGCACTGGCCGCACATGCGGCAGTCGAACATGAAGCCCTTGACGCGCTTTTCAACGAATTTGATTGGAGCCTCGACGCGGCCGTAGCCGATGCCCTTCCACAAGGGATGCAGCAGCAGGAACGTGTCGGCAAAACGGGCATAAAACCATTCGAGCAATCGCGAGTGCCGAACAGACCATAGTCTCACCGCGAACGAGCGCTGCACGCGGCGCTGTGGCGACACGTCGGCTGGCTTGTAGTCGGATTTCGGCGCGGCCTTCTTGACCAGCGTGGCCTGGGTAACCGCCGGGTTCTCGTCAGACATTTTCTTTTCCGCCCGCCTTGACCAGAGCGACCAGCCGCTCGCGATCGTATTTCGTGTCGAGCTCGTGGAATGCCTTTTCGACCTCGGCTTCGAGATCGTCACCGACCGGAACCGGTTCGGCCTTGCGCCATTCGGCGAGATAGTCGTCAGTGCCACCGGCGCCGGTGCGCATGGCGCACATGTCGATCGCCTCGGTGAAGCGCAACGGCAATTCGCGCTTGGCGTTCTGCCGGCCTTTCCTGACGATGACCTGGGCAGGGATGTCGCGCCAGTAGACGACGATAAGATCGGCCATGAATTCTCGCTCCTCGATATTCCGAGCATTGCCGAAAGCGTCGTAAGGCTGCTTGTTATGGGACGACGCGCGCGCATTCAAAAGCGACGCATTTGGATGTCGTAAAATGAAAGGCGGGTTTATTCGTTTGCGACCTATGTCGCGACGGGGTCAATGCAGCAGGAATGGCGGCGAAGTTTACGCTGTTCCCGACGCTGGATGCGTTATCAGATGCCGGTTCTCAGCCCTCCAGACGTAGAACAAGATCGTTGGGTGGTACCATTGTTTCGATAGCGGCCCTGGATCGAACGTCGCGACGCCGCCATTGATCTTGCCATGCTCCAAGGACCGGCTGATGTGGCCGGACCTTAGGGCAGGCGGGTTAATCCTTGGTATGCCGGAAGCCTACCACGGCATGAAGACCCCGGTCAGCGCTTGAACTCCATGATGTCGAGCTTCGATTCGTAGTAGGGCGCGGGGAATTCGATGCGCCATTCCTTGGCGCTGTTGCGGAAGGCGTAACCGACCTGGTCGGTTTGCGGGCCGCTGCCATAGGGCTTTGCCAGGTCGTCGTTGACGGAGCCGGAGCCAAGATAGATCGAGCGCTTGTCGCCGTCGTCGAAGAAGCGGCCCTGGGTGCGCTGCGAACCGCTGATCTTTTCCAGCCGCCAGCCGGAGCCATCATCAGTGACCCTGCATTTGAACCAGCCATAGATCACGAGCGGGCTCGGTCCGCCGATCTTGATCGTGCGGCACCGCCAATTGCCGGTGAGATCCTTGTCGGAGAAGGCGACCAGCGGCTTGCCCAGCAGCGTGTCGAGTTGCTTGAGCTCGGCGGGTTTGCCCGCCTTTGCCTCGGCGAGCGCCGCCTTGCGGGTGTCGCCATATTTGTCGAGCCGCGCCTTGTCGGCGGCGGTGATCAGTTTCTGCACCTGACCGTCGGCAAAGGCGGGCAAAGCGCAGCAGAGCAGGCCGACAACGGCAAGCAAGGGGCGGAGGTTCATCAAAGGATTCCCTGTTTTTGTCTGGGGCTAACTTACCGGGTCGCTGGCGCCTGTCATCCGTGCTTAACAGCGTCACGGTCGAAATTCATGGTGTGACGAATGCGAATCTTGCTCACGGGGTCGTCGGGTTGGCTGGGTGGTGGTGCTGCGCGCACGGCACGTTTCTTCCCCCGAGGCCGACGACATGGCGCATGCGATCGAGGAGTCGGACGCCAACACCAAGGCGAACGAACTGCTGTTTCGGCGGCTGACGGTGGACGACGCGGCGCAGGCGCATGTCGCGGCATTGGAGAAGGCACCGGAACTCGGCTTCGACATCTTCATCGTCTGTGCGCCAACGCCGTTCCAACCCGACGATTGCGCCGACTTGATCGCCGACGCTCCATCGGTCGTGGCGCGTTATTTTCCCGAATTTCCGGCACTTTATGCGCGCAAAGGCTGGACGATGTTTCCCTCGATCGACCGGGTCTATGACGCGTCACGGACGAGGGACAGGCTGGGCTTTGCCTGCAGGACAAGTTTGCCGACGTGCTGGCGGCGCTGGCGGCCGAAGACGGGACCTGAGCCGTCAGGCGTTCGCGGCCGCCCGCGCCAGGCCTGGCGTCAGGTCGCCAAAACCGGTGGAGCGGCGCTCATAGGCAAGGCCAAGGAGGGCAGCGGCCTTTTCCGCGACCTTGTCGAGCTCGGGGTCATCGGTCTGCGCGAGATAGATCAGCTTCTGGTAGTTGCCGAAATAGTCCTTGATCAGCTCCGGGTGCTTGTCCAGGCCGAGCGGCTTCATGAAGAAGGCATCGAATTGACGGCACAGGAAATCCGTCATGTAGAACGACATCATGTCGTCGTCGCCGACCTTGTCGTAGGCCTCCATGCCTTGATAGAAGGCGAAGCAATGCGGGCCGGCCATGCGCTCGACGCCATGCTTCTCCAACACGCGGTCAAGCAGGCCGCCAGTGCCGCAATCGGCATAGCCGACGAAGATGTGCTCGTAACCTTCCGCCTTGGCCCTCTCGATCGCCTTATCCATGGCTGGCGCGATGCGGTCGGGATAGAAATGAAATTCCGCCGGCAAACACGTCAATTCGAGGTGATCCAGCCCGAGCCGTTCCTTGACGGCCAACACCTCGCGCGCAATCATCCCGCAGGCGATGACGAGCAGCCTGTCGCTTTGATTCGGTTTCGTTTTCTGTGTTTTGGCCATGGGATCAGTCAAGCCGAGCTTCGTTGCTGTAAGCTAATTTATCTATTGAGGGAGACACCGTCCATGAAACTGCTACGCATCGGACCGATTGCCATTCTTGCCAGCGTCCTGGCCCTTACGGCTTGCGCGAACACCGTCCGCGGCGTCGGCAAGGACGTCAAATCGACGGCCAGGGCGGTCAAGGACACCGTCACGAAGCCCTGATCCGCGAGCGGCCTTCCCATCATCTGGGAACAAAAAAGCCGCGCTGCAAGGCGCGGCTTTTTCTATTGTCCATGCCGGATTGTCCAATCAGGCCGAAGCACGCACGTTGTGCTTGCGCTTCATAAAGTCCTTCGCGGTCTCGACTGCCACCGCGGCGTCGCGGCAATAGGCGTCGGCGCCGACGGCCTTGCCGAATTCCTCGTTGAGCGGCGCGCCGCCAACCAGCACGACATAGTCGTCTCGAATGCCCTTTTCCTTCATCGTGTCGATGACGACCTTCATGTAGGGCATGGTGGTGGTGAGCAGCGCCGACATGCCGATGATGTCGGGCTGGTGCTGCTCGATCGCATCGAGATATTTCTCGACCGCGTTGTTGATGCCGAGGTCGATGACGTCGAAGCCAGCACCCTCCATCATCATACCGACGAGGTTCTTGCCGATGTCGTGGATGTCGCCCTTGACGGTGCCGATCACCATCTTGCCCTGTTTCGGCGCGCCGGTGGCGGCGAGCAGAGGGCGCAGGATGAACATGCCGGCCTTCATCGCATTGGCCGACAACAGCACCTCGGGAACGAACAGGATGCCGTCGCGAAAATCCTCGCCGACGATACGCATGCCCTCGACCAGCGCCTCGGTCAGCACCTTGTAGGGCACCCAGCCGCGATCGAGCAGGATGCGCGTGCCTTCCTCGATTTCTTCCTTCAGACCGTCATAGAGATCGTCGTGCATCTGCTGCACCAACTCGTCGTCGGAAAGTTCGGAAAGGATGATCTCGTCGTCGGACATTTTAATCCAGCTCCTCACGGCATCGCGACTGTGTCGCAAGGCACAAAATAATGGCGTTCATACCTAACCCGCAACGGGCGGGTATCCATAGCCGATTTGCGACTTCCCGCAAAAGGAAAGCGACTGGAAAATCTATCGGATTTCTTGTCGATTTTGCGACAGGCGTTGGCGCGGACGGGCCGTTTCGAATAGGGTGCTTGGCTACGATCCGGCGAAAGCCGCGCCATGCGGCCGCAACGGTTACGGACCGGCCATAGTCAGGCAGGCCATATTCAGGGAAGAGCGATCATGAGCGAACACGCGGCAGTCGACCAGGAAGCGTCAAACGCGCGGCGTGGGCGCGGCGCCAGCGGCGGAGCGGCGGCAAGGCGCGCGGCGCGTTCCGGCGGCGGCCCGGGCACACAGCTCACTTACATCAAGCGCAAGATCAACGTCTACGAGGTGCTGAACGAGGAAGGCCTGGCGCTGATCGAGAAGAATACCGACACGGTGCTGGAAGAGATCGGCATTATTTTCCGCGATGACGCGGAAGCGTTGCAGTTGTGGAAAGAGGCCGGCGCCGACGTCAAGGGCGAGCGCGTGCATTTTCCCAAGGGGCTCTGCCGTTCGCTCTTGAAGACCGCGCCATCCGTCTACACCCAGCATGCCCGCAATTCAGAACGCTCCGTGCAGATCGGCGGCAATGCGACCGTGTTCGCGCCGGTCTATGGTCCGCCCTTCGTACGCGATCTCGACGGCGTCAGGCGCTATGCGACGATCGAGGATTTCCAGAATTTCGTGAAGCTCGCCTATATGGCGCCATCGATCCACCATTCGGGCGGCACGGTGTGCGAGCCGGTCGACGTGCCGGTCAACAAGCGCCACCTCGACATGGTCTACGCGCACATCAAATATTCCGACAAGCCGTTCATGGGTTCGGTGACCGCGCCGGAGCGCGCCGAGGACACGGTGGCGATGGCCAAGCTCGTCTTCGGCGACGACTTCGTCGAGAACAACACGGTGCTGACCAGCCTGATCAACGCCAATTCGCCGATGGTATTCGACGAGACCATGCTTGGCGCCCTGAAGGTCTATTCGCGTCATAACCAGGCCTGCATCGTCACGCCGTTCATCCTGGCCGGCGCGATGAGCCCGGTGACGGTCGCCGGCACGCTGACGCAGGTCCTGGCCGAAGTGCTGGCCGGCGCGTCGTTCACGCAGCTGATCCGGCCGGGCGCCCCGGTGCTGTTCGGCACCTTCGCCTCGTCGATCTCCATGCAGTCGGGCGCGCCGACCTTCGGCACGCCGGAACCATCGCTGGTCTCCTATGGCGCGGCGCAACTCGCACGCCGCCTCGGCTTGCCGTTCCGCACCGGCGGCTCGCTCTGCGCCTCGAAAGTCCCGGACGCGCAGGCAGCTTATGAGAGCGCCAACACGCTGAACTCGACCATTCTCGCCGGCACCAATTTCGTGCTGCATTCGGCTGGCTGGCTCGAAGGCGGCCTGGCGTCCTGCTACGAAAAATTCATGATGGATATCGACCAGCTCGGCATGACCCAAAAATTCTCCGAAGGCGTCGATCTTTCGGAAAACGGCCAGGCGATGGACGCCATCCGCCAGGTCGGCCCGGGCAGCCACTATCTCGGTTGCGACCACACCCAGGCCAATTTCCAGACCGCCTTCTACCGCTCGTCGATCGCCGACAACAACTCCTATGAGCAGTGGCTGGCCGAGGGTCAGAAGACCGCGCCGCAGCGTGCCAACGATCTGGCGCGGCGCTGGCTGGAGTCTTACGAGGCGCCGCACCTTGATGAAGGCATCGACGAAGCCCTGAAGGACTTCATCGCCAAGAAAAAGGGGTCGATGCCCGACGCCTTCACCTGAAAGGAGCCCGAGTCAGGCGGGGCTAAAGTCGCCAACATCATCCACAAGGAAGTCTGGCGGAGCGCCTTCTCCGATCCGGACAAGAAGGGATGATTGCGTGCGCGGCATGATCGGGGAGATCACGGCCGCGCTTGGCGCCAACGGCCTCATCCTGCGTGGCGGCTTTCTTTTTCCCCATCACGACGGTGCCCCTCATGGCGTCTCGGGCGCGCCGGCAAAGTCCGTCCTGCTGGTGGGGCAGGCGGGTGCCGCGCCTTGGCCGCATTTCCTGCGCTGGCGGGAAGAGCAGCCGCAGGCGATCGCCAATCCGCTCGACACCTGGTCGCGGCAGGTGATTGGCGCTGTAGCAGAAAAGTTTGGCGCGCGCGCCGTTTCGCCGTCAGACAAGCCTTACCTGCCGTTCCAGCAATGGGCTGTTCGGGCGGAGGGGCTGAGGCCGTCGCCGCTCGGCATCCTCATGCATCCGCAATATGGGCTGTGGCATGCCTATCGCGGCGCGTTGCTGTTCGAGGAGGAGATAGCGCTTCCGCAGCCTTGCGAAGCGATCCATCTCTGCGACGCATGTGTCGAGAAACCGTGCCTGAAATCCTGCCCGGTCGATGCCTATTCCACGGAAGGGTTTGCCTACCAGCCCTGCTTGGCGCATGTTCGGGGAGCGAATGGCGGGCCGTGCCGCACTGGCGGTTGCCTTGACCGCAATGCCTGCCCCTATGGCACAAGCTACCGCTATCCGGCAGAGGTTCAGGCCTTCCATATGGCTGCATTCGCTGATCTTTAGCGCGTCACGCGATCCTACGAAATGTTGACTGGCGGATTCAGGCAACCGCCTTGCCGCGGCCGCTTGCGCGGATATGTATCGCCCATCTGATCAACGGAGCAGGCAATGGCGAAGCAGGACCTTCAGATCAAGACCCGTGACGGCGTGGCGAAGGCTGGCCTGTTCCGCTCGACCAAGGTCTCTCCAGCCAAAGCTGGCATCATCCTCTATCAGGACGCTTTCGGTCCACGCCCGGCGCTTGACCAAATGGCGGAACGGCTGGCGGGCGAGGGCTATGCGGTGCTGGTGCCGGACCTCTTCTATCGCAATGCGCCTTACGGTCCGTTCGACGCCAAGACCGCCTTCACCGTGGAAAAGACCAAGACAGCGCTGATGGCGCTGGTCACCGGCACGACGCAGGAGATGACCATCAGCGACAGCGGCGGCTTTCTCGAGGCAATGTCCGCCGAAGGCGTCACCGGGCCGATCGGCACCGTCGGTTATTGCATGGGCGGAGCGCGGGCGCTCAACGCCGCTGCGACGTATCCAGACACGATCAAGGCCGCCGCCAGTTTCCATGGCGGCAATCTCGCCAGCGATGCCGCCGACAGTCCGCACCGCAAGGCGGCCTCCATCAAGGCGCGTGTCTATGTCGGCATGGCCGGTGTCGACCGGAGCTTTCCGCCGGAGCAGTCGACGCGGCTGGAAGAGGCGCTTCGGAACGCTGAAATCGACCACGCGATCGAGAATTATGTCGGCATGGCGCATGGCTGGTGCGTGCCCGACCATAGCGTCTTCAATGCAGCCGGTGCCGAGCGGCATTGGAAGCGATTGACTGACTTGTTCGCAGAAACGTTGGTCTGAGCCTTCGCCACCCTGTTGGCCGCGCGGCACATTGGAGGTATCAGGCGGAATGAGCGCCTCGCCCGGCTAATGCGGCGCGGGGTCATGCAGGAACGATCAGCCTGATGCAATCCTATGATGTCGTGATCATCGGCGCCGGCGCCGCCGGAATGATGTGCGCCGTGGAGGCCGCCAAGCGCGGCCGTTCGGTGCTGATCCTCGATCATGCGGCGGCACCTGGCGAAAAGATCCGCATCTCTGGCGGCGGCCGGTGCAATTTCACCAACATCCATGCGAGCCCGAAGAATTTTATCTCGAGGAATCCGCATTTCTGCATCTCGGCGCTCAGCCGCTATACGCAACGCGACTTCATCGCGCTCGTCGAACGCCACGGCATTGCCTATCACGAGAAGACGCTGGGGCAGCTGTTTTGTGACGGCTCCGCGCGCCAGATCATCGACATGATGGTCTCGGAAATGCGGGGCAGGGACGCCGAGCTGGTGTTGTCGACCCGCGTTGAGACGGTCGCCAAAACCGTGCAAGGGTTCGAACTCGCCCTTTCCACCGGCGCGGTCTCTTGCCAGTCCCTGGTCGTGGCCTGTGGCGGCAAGTCGATCCCCAAGATGGGCGCGACGGGCTTCGGCTACGAGGTTGCCGAACGGTTTGGCCTTGCCATCGTCGAAACACGGCCTGCCCTGGTGCCGCTGACCTTCGATGCAAAAACGCTTGAGCGGCTTTCGCCCCTGGCCGGGAACGCCGTCGACGCCGAGATTGCCTGCGGCAAGACGCGGTTTTCCGAAGCGATGCTCTTCACGCATCGCGGCGTCAGTGGGCCTTCCATCCTGCAAATCTCCTCCTATTGGCGCGAGGGTGATGAAATCCGCGTCGCCATGCTGCCGGGCACGGATGTGGCTGAGCTCGTCCGCGCCGCCAGGCGTGGCAATGGCCGGCAAGCGGTGCAGACCGTGCTGGCAAATCATTTGCCGAAACGGCTGGCACAGGCGATAGCCGAGCGAACTGGGCTCGACGGCAACCTCGCCGATCTTTCCGAGGCCCAGATCAAAACCGTCGAGGCCGCGGTCAACGACTGGCGCATCAAGCCGGCCGGTTCGGAGGGCTATCGTACGGCCGAGGTGACGCTTGGCGGGGTAGACACCAATGGCCTCGACCAGAAGACGATGCAGGCGAAATCGATACCCGGACTGTTCTTCATCGGTGAAGTCGTCGACGTCACGGGTTGGCTCGGCGGCTATAATTTCCAATGGGCGTGGTCGTCGGGCTGGGCGGCGGGCCAGGCGTGTTGATATCCTGGTGGAGCCGGCCTGCCCTGAATCTCAACCCGCTCCAGGTGCAAAAGTCCCAATTCGAAAAAATCTTTCCATCACCCCAAGGATTAGCCAGTAGCCTTCGTCCAACGGGCAAATGATGGCGATGATGCTGGATGTGAGCGAAGCCTCCGACGCCGAGCTGATCGGGCGGGCGAAGGGCGGAGACAGGGGGGCCTTCGGCAAGTTGCTGGAGCGTCACTACGACTTCGTCTATCGCGCCGCCTATCGCTGGTGCGGCAGGAAGGCCGATGCCGAAGACATCGCCCAGGAAGTCTGTGTCCGGCTCGGCAAGGCGATCCGCGATTATCGCGGCGGCGGCGCGTTCACGACATGGCTCTATACCATGACGATGAACGCCGCGCGCGACATGATGCGCAAGACCGCGCGCGAGACCGTCAAGACCGAGGCCTATGGCGTCCATGCGCTGATTTCGGGCGAGGCCCCGGCCGAGAGCGAAGACCCCGCCGAGGCGCTGTGGGCGGCGGTGCGGCAATTGCCCGACAAGCAGCGCGATGCCGTGATGCTTGTCTATGGCGAAGGTTTGAGCCACGCGGCCGCCGCCGAGGCGATGGCGATCTCGGAGACGACAGTTTCCTGGCACATCCATGAAGCGAAGAAACGGCTGAAGACGTTGATGCGTTCAGCCGGGGAAGTGTGACCATGGTCGACGACAACGAATTCAGAAAGCTGCGCGACGCGGCAATACCGGTGCCCGGCGAGAGCGCGAAGGCGCGCGCCCTCGAGGCCGCCCTGCGCGCTTATGACCAGCAGAATATTTCCGCCGTCACCCAAGGATCAGTCGGCGGCCTTCGTCTCACAGAGCGAGCACAAAAGCTCTGGAGCGAGATCATGCAAAAGAAACTCATTGCCACGCCGGCCATCGCCGGGCTCGTCGCCCTGCCGATCGCCGGATACGCCACCTTCCATATGCTGAGGGAACAGCCTTCGCCGTTCGGCGGCGACGAGAAGATCACCGAGATGCTGGCCGACAAGCCAGCGACGCTGAAGCCATTGCCCAAGCAGGCTCCGGGAGATCAGGCCGTCAATGAGCCGGCCGTGACCACTGTGCCGGCCAAGGACAAGAAGGCCGACGCGGATCTGGAAAGTCGCGATGCCAGCGATGCCCTCGCGCCGGCCGCACCGCCGAAATCCGAATCGACTGCCGCCGGTGGCGCAGCACAACCGAACGCGCCGGTGAGCCCCACTGTATCATCGAGGCTTGACCTGAAGACTTACAGCGGCAAGGAGATGGAGTATGGCACTTTGCGAGCCTCCAGGCCGGCGCCTGCACCCACCGGTGAAGTTTCACGGGAGAGTGCCGGTCTCATGCCAACCGCGCCCGATGCCGCGCGGACCAGTCGCGTCCAGGGAGCTGAGTCCAAGCTTATGGCCCCGCAACAGCCGGCGGCCATCCCGGCCGACCAGATGCAGCCGCAAGAGGAAAACCGCGACCGTATCGAGGATTTCAAGACCAACCCGGTGCATGCCGCACTCGAGGATCCGGTCTCGACCTTCTCGATCGACGTCGACACGGCCTCCTACTCCTTCGTGCGCGGCTCGCTGAAGCAGGGCTACCTGCCGCAAGCCGATACGGTCCGCGTCGAGGAGATGATCAATTACTTCCCCTATGACTGGAAGGGGCCGGACTCGGCCTCGACGCCGTTCAACTCGACCGTCAGCGTCATGCCGACGCCGTGGAACGCGCACACCAAGCTAATGCATGTCGCCATCAAGGGTTTCGACATCAAGCCGACCGAGCAGCCGAAGGCCAATCTGGTCTTCCTGATCGACGTGTCGGGCTCGATGGACGAACCGGACAAGCTGCCGCTGCTCAAGTCGGCGTTCCGGCTGCTGGTCAGCAAGCTCAAGGCCGACGACACGATCTCGATCGTCACCTATGCGGGTGACGCCGGCACCGTGTTGATGCCGACAAAGGTTGCCGAGAAGGACAAGATCCTCAATGCCATCGACAATCTGCAGCCCGGTGGCTCGACGGCAGGTGAGGCCGGCATCAAGGAAGCCTACAAGCTTGCCCAGCAGTCCTTCGTCAAGGACGGCGTCAACCGGGTGATGCTTGCCACCGACGGCGACTTCAATGTCGGCCAGACCGATGACGATGATCTCAAGCGGCTGATCGAGAGCGAGCGCAAGACCGGTGTATTCCTGTCGGTTTTCGGCTTCGGTCGCGGCAATCTGAACGATGAAATGATGCAGACCATTGCCCAGAACGGCAACGGCACCGCCGCCTATATCGACACACTGGCCGAAGCCGAGAAGGTGCTGGTCGAGGACGCGTCCTCGACGCTGTTCACCATCGCCAAGGATGTGAAGATCCAGGTCGAGTTCAACCCGGACAAGGTCTCCGAATATCGACTGATCGGCTACGAGACCCGGGCGCTCAACCGTGAGGACTTCAACAATGACCGCGTCGATGCCGGCGATATCGGCTCGGGGCATTCGGTCACCGCGATCTATGAGATCACGCCCAAAGGCGGTGGCGGCGAGCAGATCGACCCGCTGCGCTATGGCCAGGCCACGGTGAACAATGGCGGCGTTGCCAATGCGGGCGAATATGCCTTCGTCAAGATCCGCTACAAGCTGCCGAACGAGGATGTCTCGAAGCTGATCACCACGCCGGTAACCTCGGCCAACGAGGTGTCGTCCTTCGACCAGGCGAGCACCGACCAGCGTTTCTCCGTCGCGGTCGCGGCCTTCGGCCAGAAGCTGCGCGACGAGGATGCGACCGCGAAGTTCGGCTACGACAAGATCATGGAGATTGCCACTGCCGCCCGAGGAGCCGACCCGTTTGGGTACAGGTCCGAGTTCCTTTCGCTTGTGCGCCTTGCCTCGGTGCTGGGCGGCAACCGGTAGTGGCGATGAAGGCCGGTTTCTTTCAGATGATGGGATCGTTCTGATAACCGGCCCACGGGCGGGTGAGGCAGGCCGGCGAGGGATACTTTCCCTTGCCGGCCTTTTTTCGGATCTGTTGATATTCAGGTGATGCCGGCCTGCAAACAGTGGCTTCCTGCGCTTCCGGTGCTCACGTACCTAAGTACGCTCCGCTCCGGTTCTCGAAAGTCACTGTTTTCGGCTCGGCCTGACCTGAATCTCAACAGATCCTAGGGCAGCGCGCCGGATCATTAAATTGCGCTGCATTTCCGGTACCGGATCGCAATTTCCTCTCGTTACGCCGGTTATGTCTAAGGCTTGAGGGAGCCGGAATTGCAAATCAGAACCATCGCCAACTCGACTCCGCCGGCACGGGATGCTTCGGCGGTTTCATCAGCCCCGTCTGCCGAATCCAGACGCATCAGCGATGATGTCGCGCAGGCGCGTCATACCGCCATGTCGGCACTGACCAACGACCGCTTCCGCGCCATGCTGGAGCAGATCACCGATCCCGGTGCATCGGGTGCGCTTGCGACAATGCGCGGCGACAGTATCGTCGATTTCAAGTCGGCGCAGTCGAGCTACGCCGACAACACCGAATAGCCGTTAAGAAATCGCGTCAAGCGCGGCCGCGGCGCCGCTCGCGGCGGGCTTCGCTGGTCTCGGCGGTGTTTGCCGTCGCCACCTTATTGCGCATCGGGCCGATGCGCTCGACGATTTTTTCGACCGTCGGACGATCCGCTCTGGTGTGGGCGTCGAGTGCCTTGCGCATCGCGGCAAGATGCTGAAACGAGGTGCCGCAGCAGCCGCCGATGATCTTGGCGCCGCCATCCACGGCGAGCCGGACATAGTCGGCCATCAATTCCGGCGTGCCGGAATAGTGGATCTCGGTGCCACGGAATTCAGGGATGCCGCAATTGCCCTTGACAATGACGGTCGCCTCCGGCTTCGCCTCGGTCATGTCGAGCAGCGAGGCCAGAATGTCGGAGGCGCCGACGCCGCAATTGGCGCCAACGCCGAGCGGGGCTTGCGACAGGCCATCGGCGACGCCGTGGATATCCTTCGGCAGCAGGCCCATCATTGTGCGGCCGGCGGTGTCGAAGGAGCCGGTATAGGTGTAGGGCATGCCGACGCGGATGGCGGCTTCGGCAGCGGCGCGGATTTCGTCGGGCGCCGACATGGTCTCGATCCAGGCGACTTCGGCGCCACCTTCCTTGAGGCCCTCGATCTGCTCGGCAAAGGCGTCAACCGCCTCGTCATAGGTCATGGCGCCAAGCGGCACCAGCAATTCGCCGGTTGGGCCGACCGAACCGGCGACGATCACCTTGCGGCCGGCCTTGTCGGCAACGGCCCGCGCAATCTCGGCCGCGCGCTTGTTCAGCGCATGGACGCGATCCTGCGCATGGTGCAGCTTCAGCCGGTGGCGGGTGCCGCCGAAGGAGTTGGTCAGGATGATGTCGGCGCCGGCGTCGACAAAATTCTGGTGCAGGCGGGTGATGGTGTCGGGCGCGGTTTCGTTCAGCAGTTCCGGCGCCTCACCGGCCTCCAGACCCATGGCGAATAAATTGGTGCCCGTGGCGCCATCGGCCAGCAGCACACCCTTTTCAGCCAGCAGGGCATCGATCGGATTGGGCATCATCGGATTGGCTTTCATGTCCTGGAATTCGAATAAGGATATAAAGAAGTCTTTATGTCTAGTCAATCAAATTGCGACGTCGGAATGGCAGGCATAGAGGCGGATCTGACGATCTCGCGGTATCCAGCGCGCTCAGACAGTGCCTGCTGCGAACGACATGCCGGCCAGATTGCGAGCGAAAGCGGCCGCTTCGTGCGGGTTGATGTCGGCGGCGCGGATCAGATTGTCGAAGTGTCGGGTCAGGGCCTGGACCGGCTGGGTGGCGTTCAGCACAACATACATGTCGCCGACATAGATGGCGGCGCGGTAGGGGCCGAAGACGGTGAGCGGGATGGAATAGCGCATGCGGCCGTCGTAGAGGAACAGGCGGAAGGTCGGATAGAGGTCGTCGAGCAGCGTCGCCATATGGGCAAGTTGCTGCTGGCGGTCTGCCGCCGGGAAACGGTCCCACACACCGAGGCCGCGGGCGAAAATCTCCAGCGTGTGGCGCGGCATGCAGACTTCCATGTCGGTTTCCGGACGCCGGTTGTATTCGATGCGGTATTGCGTCTCGCTGGCCTGCGCCAGGCGGCTCCTATTGGTGATGTTGGCCTCGTAGTCGACGAGCGCGCGAGTGCGCAGGAGATCGGGAATGCCGGCCGGCACATAACGGATCTTGGTGCCGGCCGCTTCAGCGAACCATTTTGCCAGCAGCGTGCGGTCGAAGCCGTCGGGCGCTTCCTCGATCTCGAGGCTTTCGCGGATTTCGCCGGTCACGCCTTCGTCCTGGCTGAGGCCAAGCAGCCAATCCAGCGACACCTTGAATTCGGCGGCGATGTTGAGCAGCGTTTCAGCGCGCGGCAGGCGCGTCGAGGCGCCCGACATCAGTTGCGACAGCGCCGACCGATCGATGCCGACTGCTGACGCGAAAGCCGACTGGTTGAGGTCGGACCTTGTCAGGAGGAGCTTCAGACGCTCCCGGAAGATCGTCGACAGATCGCGTTTGTCCATACCTTTGCTTCCGTCTTCTGGAGGAAAAATTTGCGCTCGAGCCCGGCGAATAGGCGCTTGAGGCGTAAACGAATCCCTAAGTCTGTTCACAATGTGCAACATATGCGGTCAAAAATGCGCAATCGCAACATTTTGTGCACTTTGTCGCGTTGAGTGGAATCACTTCTCCTGACACAATGCTGTCAGGAACCAGTTGGGGTTCCGGCGACTGAGGGACAGTGGTCGATAGCATGACTGGCAAGAGCATTCGGCGAAGCACCAGACCGGCCATCGAATGGCCGACCGTGGTTCTCGCTTTCTTCTGCTACGGTGTCTGGTTCGTTGCCGGTCTCTTCCTCTGGCCATCCTATCCCATCCTGGCCCTTGTCGTTATGGCCGTTACGCTGGCTCTGCAGTCCTCGATCATGCATGAAGTGCTGCATGGTCACCCGACCCGCAATGCCCTCGTCAACGAAGCCTTCGTCTTCCTGCCGATCGGCCTTGCCTGGCCGTTCCGTCGCTTCAAGACCATTCACCTGCGCCACCATGCGGACGAGCGGCTGACCGATCCGCTGGACGATCCCGAGAGCTACTATAAGGCTCTGTGGCATCACGAAGAATTGCCGCCGCTGATGAAATTCGTGCTGAAGGTCAACAACACGATGGCCGGTCGCCTCGTGCTGGGGCCATGGCTGTCGTGCATCGGCTTCTTCATCGACGACGCCAAGCAGGCGATCGCCGGCGACAAGGCGATCCGCAAGGCCTGGCTGCTGCATGCGATCGGCCTCGTCGTGG
Source organism: Mesorhizobium sp. B2-5-13 (assembly GCF_006440535.1). NCBI lineage: Bacteria > Pseudomonadati > Pseudomonadota > Alphaproteobacteria > Hyphomicrobiales > Phyllobacteriaceae > Mesorhizobium > Mesorhizobium sp. B2-5-13. Next base: position 67,905 of record NZ_VFUI01000020.1, read on the forward strand.
TGCTGCCGGTCGTGCAGTTCGGGTTCGGCATGCCAGTTTGGCTCTATGTGCTGGTGCCGGTCTGGCTCGGCCAGTCGCTGATCTCGATCCGCACCTATGCCGAGCATCAGTGGTCGGAGCATCCGGAAGGCCGCACGGTGATTGTCGAGCGCTCGCCGCTGTCGCTCCTGTTCCTCAACAACAATCTGCATTTTGTCCACCACAAGAGCCCGACCATCGCCTGGTACCGGCTGCCGAAACTGTTCCGTGACCGGCGCGAGGATTGGCTGCGGATGAACAATGGCTATGCCTACCCGAACTATTTCGCGCTGCTCAGATCCTATGCCTTCAAGGCCAAGGAGCCGATCGTGCATCCGGTTCTGCGGCGCGCGCCCGAGCCGGGCAGGGCGTTCAAGCCGCGCGTCAGGGCGCGCAGCATCAGTGGGCTTGGCAGCGCGCCGGTTCCCGCCGAACCGCCCAAGGAATAGTATCCGCGCGTAGAGTGGATACCGTGTCGGCCAATTCTGATTGGGCGCCGCGTTTTTGCGATCCTTTATCCCGGCATGGTGGTTTGATATCGGCATGAGCGAATTGATTGCGGCGTTGCCGATGTATGACTGGCCGGAGGCGCGTAACGAGGTCGACGCCCAATGGGCGGTGTTGCGCGATGCCTTCCGGCGGAAGGGTATCGATGCGCCGCAAAGCATTGTGCGCCGCAATGGCGACCTGCCGGTCGTGCCGGGTGGTATCCATGAGGCTCAGGGGGGCCTGATTGCTCCGGATCCGGCGACGCTGCCGCCGGATGAACTAGATTCCCATAAGCTCTGGCTGCATCCGGCACTGTTGTTCGCGCAGGCCTGCTGGGGGCCGATGGAACTCGGCCTGTCCCGGCATGTGCAGGTGGTTGGCCAGCCAAGTTATGACGCCTATGAGGGCGGACAGGGCGAACTCTATTCGAGCGCGCTGGTTATGCGGGCAGGCGAGGGACCGGAGGTTCGGTCGCCCGCCGACGGCAAGGCCTTGCTGCCGCTCGATCTCATCCGAGACAGGCGCTTTACCTTCAACAGCCTCGATTCCATGTCGGGCATCATCGCGCTGACGCGCGACCTTGAAGCGGCCGGCGAAAACCTGGACATATTTTCATCGAGCGGCGAAAGCGGTGGCCATCGCGACTCGATCGTGGCGGTCGCCGAAGGCAGAGCGGATATCGCGGCGATCGACTGCGAAAGCTGGGCGCTGGCGCAGCGTTTCGAGCCGGCGGCGCGCAAGGTCGTGATCGTCGGCTGGACGGCACGACGCAAAGGCCTGCCTTACATCACCGCCAGGACGACGCCGGAAAAGACCCTGCACTCGATGCGCGAAGCGCTTGCTGGACTAGCCGAGCAGCCTCGCATCCAACGGGTAGGTTGAAAGCTTCTCGTTGCCGGTCTCGGTGATCAGGATCTGCTCCTCGATCTTGACGCCTTCGCGGCCGCCCAGCCGGCCGATATAGCTTTCCACGCACAGCACCATGCCTGGTTCAAGCACGCCATCGGGCGTGTCTGGCGTCCAGTCACTGGCATGCGGCAAGGTTGGATATTCGTCGGCCAATCCAACGCCGTGGTAGAGCACGCCGTAGCGGGTCGGGAAGCAGTCTCCCGGCGGGATGGCTGAGCGTTCGACAAGGTCGCGGAACGAGACGCCGGGCTGCATCAACGCGATGTTGTGTTCGATCTGATCGGCTGCGATGCGGAACAGGTCGCGTTGTTCGTTGGTCGGCTTTGTATCGCCGCACAGCCAGGTGCGCGAGAGATCGGCGCAGAAGCCGTAGGGGCCGATCAGGTCGGTATCGAAGGCGACCAGGTCGCCCGTCTCGATGTTCCGCGACGAACATTCCTGGAACCACGGATTGGTGCGCGGTCCCGACGTCAGCAGCCGCGTTTCGATCCATTCGCCGCCGCGCGCGATGTTGCCGCGATGGAGTTCGGCCCACAATTCGTTTTCGGAGACACCGGGCTTGAGCGCATGTTCCATCTCGCCCATGGCCGCCTCGCAAGCGACGATTGCGCGGCGCATGGCGAGGATTTCGTCCGGCGATTTTAACAAGCGGGCGTTCTCCATCACCGCTTCGCCATTGCCGATTAAAACACCAAGGCGCGCCAGTTCCTCGACGCCTTCCGGGTTGATGTGGTCGACGGCGATGCGGCTGTTGCCGCCGCCGTGCTCCCTGATCAGATCGGCGATACCGGTGGCCCAACGGCGGACTTTTTGCTCGGTCAGTTCGCCGCTGTAGAGATACATCCACGACACCGCCGGCCGCACTTCGTCGACGATGCCGGAATGGTCTGACAGGTGCTCGCAGGAAAAGTAGTCGAACAGCACCACCGGCCCGTCGGTGGCGACGAAGCAATGCCGCGTCGGGTTGTGCGCGACCCAGAGCTGCATATTGGTAGAATCGGCCGCGTAGCGGATGTTGACGGGATCATAGAGCAAGGCGCCGGCGTAGCCGCGGCGCTTCAGCTCGGCACGGATGCGCTCGAGCCGGTATTTTCGCATCGCCGGCAGGTCGGGCGCGGTAATACCTGCCGCCGCCCATTCCGCTTCAGCTTGTGCACCATAGCCCAGCACATGCTGGTTGAGCGCCGCCGCCTTCTCCCGGGAGGCTTCGCGCAACGCTTCGATCGAGCCTGATACGAACGGCATGATCTTGCGGTGGCGGCCGAAGCTTCCCTTTGGCGCCCCGCTATCCATGACGAAACCTCAGGTTCGCATCTTCTCGCCGCTGGGGTCGAAAGGCGCTTCGACATTGATGCGGGCCGGGCGGCGGGACCCAAGAATCTCGATCTCGAACAATCCGGCACTTTCATCCTCGGCGAGGGCTGCCGGCACATAGCCTTGCGCCATCGACTTCTGGACGTAATGCGCATAGCCGCCCGACGTCACCCAGCCGACCACGCGCCAGTCGCCGTCGACGATGCCGCGCACGGCGGACGCGCCTTCGCCGGCCTTTGAACCGCGTATTTCCTGGCCTGATGTGTCGAAGCGCGGCGCACCGTAGCCATGTGGCTTTTCCACCGTGCCATAATCCTTGCTGACCTTGGCCCAGATCGGCTCGTCGCCCATTACGTCGGCGTCCGCTGCATCGACGATGAAGGAGACGCGGCGCAGTTTTGGCCCTTCCGCCTGTTCCTTGGCGGCCGCTTCACGGCCGATGAAGCCGTTCTTCTCGAGCTTGATGAAGCGGTCCATCGAGCCTTCGAACGGCCCGTAGATCGGCCGCAACTCGCGGAACCAGGTCGGGAAGTTCTTTTCCAGACGCATCGACAGCAAGGCGCGCATGCCAAAATCGACGACGCCGAATTCTTCGCCGGCATCCTTGATTGCTTTATAGACGAGGCGCTCATAGGCCGGCGCCATCCAGATCTCATAGCCGAGGTCGCCGGTGTAGGTGATGCGGTTGACTAGGCAGGGCGCGCCGCCGACCGCCATGTCGCGGAAATCCATGAAGCGGAAGGCCTTGGTCGAAATGTCGACATCGACCAGTTTCTGCAAGAGGTCGCGGGATTTCGGACCGGCGATCGACAGGCCGACCAGTGTCTGGTCGAAACGGTGGATGCGCACCGATCCGTCTTTGGGCAGGTGCTTTTCGAACCAGCGCATGTGGTACTTCTGCGCCGCCGACGAACCCCAGATCATGAAGCGGTCCGCGCCGGCCTTGGCGATGGTGAAGTCGCCGATCAGCTTGCCGAACTCGTTGATCATCGGCGTCAGCACGATGCGACCGGTCTTCGGCATGCGGTTGGTCATCAGCCGGTTGAGGAACTCTTCCGCACCCGGTCCCGACACTTCGTATTTGGCGAAGTTGGCGATCTCGGTGACGCCGACGCGCTCGCGCGTGGCGCGCACTTCCTCGCCGATTGGCCCAAAATCGTTGGAGCGGTGGAAGGAGACGACGTCTTTCGGCTCCTTGCCCTTGGGCGCGAACCAGAGCGGGGTTTCGAGGCCCCACGAGTCACCCATGACGGCGTTGTTGGCGAGCATGGTGTCGTAGAGCGGCGTCGTCTGCGCCGGGCGAGCGGCCGGCAGTTCTTCGTTGGGGAAGCGGATCGAGAAGCGGCGCGAATAGTTTTCGCGCACCTTGGCGTTGGTATAGCGCAGGCCGGCCCATTCGCCGAAGCGGGCGACATCCATGCCCCAGACGTCGAAGCCCGGGTCGCCGTGGACCATCCAGTTGGACAGAGCGAGACCAACGCCGCCGCCCTGGCTGAAACCGGCCATCACGGCGCAGGCACACCAGAAATTGGTCAGTCCCTGAACCGGACCGACCAGCGGGTTGCCGTCGAGCGCGAAGGTGAAGGGGCCGTTGATGATCTGCTTGATGCCGGCCTTCTCGATGCCGGGGAAATGCTTGAAGCCGATTTCCAGCGACGGTGCGATGCGGTCGAGGTCGGGCGGCAGCAGTTCATGGCCGAAATCCCACGGCGTGTTGACCGGCGACCACGGCTTGCAGGCCTTTTCATAGGTACCGAGCAGGATGCCGTTGCGCTCCTGGCGGGTGTAGATCTCGCCCTTGAAGTCGAGCACGCCGATCATTTCGCGGCCGGTCGACTTGTTGAATTCCTCAACCTCCGGCATCGGTTCGGTAAGCAGATACATGTGCTCCATGGCCAGCACCGGCAGCTCGAGGCCGACCATGCGGCCGATCTCGCGCGCCCACAGGCCGCCGCAGTTGACGACATGCTCGGCGTGAACCGTGCCCTGTTCGGTGACGACATTCCAGGTGCCGTCCGGCTGCTGCGTCAGGTCGACCACGCGGTTGCGCAGCACGATTTCGGCGCCGAGTTTTTTCGCCGCCTTGGAATAGGCGATGGTGGTGCCGGAGGGGTCGAGATGGCCTTCAACCGGATCCCACATGGCGCCGACGAAATTGGTCTCGTCCATCAGCGGGAACATCGCCTTGGCTTCGGACGGCGTGATCAGTTCGGTGTCCATGCCGAGATAGCGGCCCTTGGCGTGGGCCAGCCGCAGGAAGTCCATGCGCTCGGGCGTATCGGCCAACATCACGCCGCCTGTCAGGTGCAGCGAGCAGGATTGGCCCGAGATCTCCTCGATCTCCTTGTAGAGTTGCACCGTGTAGGCCTGCAGCTTGGCGACGTTCGGATCGCCGTTCAGCGTATGGAAGCCGCCCGCCGCGTGCCAGGATGAGCCCGAGGTGAGCTCCGAGCGCTCGATCAGCATGATGTCGGTCCAGCCGGCCTTGGCAAGATGATAGAGCACCGAGCAGCCGACGACGCCGCCGCCGATGACAACCGCTTTTACATGGGATTTCATGAAGATAGATCCGTTTTTGAAGAGATTGAATCGAATGAATGGGGCGTGAAAACAAAGTTCAGGTCGGATTCAGCAATGTTTTCGGAGAGCCTGCCATCAAGCGCGGCAAGGATGGTCTCACAGACGGAAGTACGATGTTTCAGGACATCGTGGCTCCAGACACGCAGGATCGAATAGCCCTGCGCGCGCAGAAAATCGTCGCGGCGGCGCCCATAGGGACTGTCGGCGTGCTGGGATCCATCGACCTCGATGACGAGCCGATTTTCGCCGCATACGAAGTTTGGGTAGAAGGGGCCGATGGAGAGCTGACGGGTAAAGCGATGACCGCCAAGCTTGCGCGCTTTCAGTTCAAGCCAAAGCAATGCCTCTGCTTGGTTGCCCGCTTGGCGGAGCTTTCGCGCTCGCTGCGTTGTGCCAGCTTTGCGGCGGCTGCGCGTTCGGGGAGCGCCTTCCCCCACTCCGTCGCTGCTTCGCAGCGCCATCTCTCCCCCCTCAGGGGCCTGTTGCGCAATTCTGGCATTGTGATTCACTTCGATTATTGCTCGGAGGGATTTGCGATGGCGGTGAAGCG
>NZ_VFUI01000021.1:0-72896 GCF_006440535.1 Mesorhizobium sp. B2-5-13
CCCGCACGCCCCACAGTCCTGCAGCGATGAAGGCAGGGTTCGTCAAAGCACTGACCGGCCCGGACCAAAGTCCAGGGCCGGTTCGATCGCAATAGAGATCGGCGGGGGTGAGGAGAACCTGCCACAGGGATGATGCCGCCGCCGGATCGAACCACACCGTGAAATGCAGTGGCTTCTCCTATTGCCGCCTTACCTCACGATTGCAGCGATAAAATTTCACCGCAACGTGACTTCCCGTTGACTTCCCGTTCTGCCACATATTTCGGCCAAGCAGAACAAAGCCGGCATCACCGGCGGGAATTGGAATGGTCATGGCCTCGCGACGATCATTATGGCTGGCAGCCTTCGCGCTGGCCTTTTCGGTTTTTGCCGGTGCTGGCCAAGGCAGCGAGCCCGAAACGGTCCAAGCCGAAAAATCCCAGCCCGACCGGCCGCTTGGTGTGGTCGAACTGTTCACCAGCCAGGGCTGCAGTTCCTGCCCGCCGGCGGACGCGTTCTTCGCCGAACTCGCCACCAGGCAAGATCTTGTCGCGCTCGCTTACCACGTCGACTACTGGGATTATCTCGGCTGGAAGGACACGCTGAGCCACAAGGAAAACACCGAGCGGCAATATGACTATATGCGCTATTTCAGCAGCCGTTCCGTCTATACGCCGCAGGCCGTCCTGAACGGCCGCATGCATGTCAACGGCGCCAATCGCGCCGAGGTCGATGGCGCGCTTGCCCGCATGGCCCGTGCCGGCGAAGGCATGCGTGTGCCCGTCAAGGTCAGCCGCACCGGCGACCGTGTCATCATCGACACCGGCGATGCCGGCGCCGGCCCGAACGACGCCCATGTCGTCATCGTCTATTTCGACGCACCGCAGACGGTCAAGATCGGCCAGGGCGAGAACTCTGGCCGCAAGATGACCTATTGGAACGCGGTCACCGGCATCCAGACCGCCGGCATGTGGCACGGCAAGGCGCAGCGCTACGAATTGCCGCTGAGCGAGATCACCAAGAAGGGCGGCTGCGCCGTGCTTTTGCAGTCGGTCGGCAAGGATGGCCTCCCGGGTCCTATTCTGGGTGCGGCTTTCATCCACAAGCCCGGATCCGAGACCTCCATCGATCGGAACCTGTAACGTCACGGGTTCGGCGCAATTCCAGACGCAAACCGTTACACATCTTCGAATGGTTTCAGTGTCCGGTCAGGCGATCGGCAAAGGCCGCAAGGCGTGAGGTACGGCCCAAGCCGTTTGCTTCACGCCGGTCGGCGATGCGATAGAGCTGGTACATGGTATGCACGCCGAGCCAGCGCAGTGGTTCCGGCTCCCATTTCTTGACCGTGCGGTTGACCCAGGGCAGCCGGGTCAGTTCGGTGTCGTGGCCGAGCACCAGGTCGCGCAAGGTGCGGCCCGACAGGTTGGAACTCGACACGCCGAGCCCGACATAGCCGCCGGCCCAGCCGATGCCGCTCTCACGGTCGAAACCCGAAGTCGTGCACCAGTCGCGCGGCACGCCGAGCGTGCCGCACCAGGCATGGTCGAGGCGCACGCCTTTGGTCTGCGGCAACAGCCTGGTCAGCACCTCGTGCAACTGGTCGATGGTTGCCTGCTGGGTCCGGCCGCGCACATCGGTGCGCGAGCCGAAGCGATAGGGCACGCCGCGGCCGCCCATGGCGATGCGGCCTTCGCGCGTGCGCTGAGCGTAGCAATAGGTGTGCGCGGCATCGCCCAGCACCTCGTAACCATTCCAGCCGATCGCGTCCCAGAGTTCCTGCGGCAGCTTCTCGGTCACCACGATGGCGCTGTTCAGCGGCAGCCAGAGACGCTCATAGCCGGGAATGCCCGCCGTGAACCCCTCGGTGGCGCGGACGATCTTTTGCGCCCGCACGATGCCTCTGGTGGTGGTGACCTTGCCCTTCTCGATCGCCAGCACCTGCGTCTGCTCGTAGATCGGCACGCCGAGCCGCGCGACCGCGGCCGCCAGACCCTGGACCAGCTTGGCCGGCTGTACACGCGCGACGTTGCGCACGACCAAGGCGCCCAGCACCTTTTCGATGGCGATGCGCTGGCGCGCCTCCCGCGCGTCGAGGAAGGCCAGCCGCTCCGGCGGCATCTCCCAGCCCAGCAGCTCCTCGTATTCTGCCTTGGCGCGCTGTAATTGCGCAGCGTTGGTGGCGACGGTGATATTGTCGACACGGCGGATATCGGCATCGATGCCCTCGGCTTCCGTCACCGCGATCACCTCTTCGACCGTGCCGAACATGGCGCGTTGCATGTCGATCACGGCGCCGCGCGACGATGTTTTTGCGTATTTCTCGCGCGACCAGCTGAAACCGCCCGACAGCCAGCCGCCATTGCGGCCCGAGGCGCCGAAGCCGGCGAACTCCTTTTCGACGATGGCGACGCGCAGCGCAGGCTGTGCCTTCTTCAAATAGTAGGCGGTCCACAGGCCGGTGTAGCCGGCGCCGATGACGCAGACATCGGCCTCGATGTCGCCGGGCATGGGCGGCCGATAAGCGGGAACGCCGCCGATATCGGCATACCAGAACGACACGTCGCCATTATGCTTGGCTTGCATTTTTTGAAATCCGTTCCGAAATTCAGGTAAGCGTCAGGTCGGCCTTGTCGTCGTCGGCGAGCAGCTTCACGTCGGCGCCGGCGAACAGCACGTCGACCTCGTCTCCGATGGCAAAACTGTCTGCTTCCAGGGTCGAGCGCACGATGGCTTTGGAGCCGTCGGCCAGATCGACCTCGTATTTGGAGCCGGAGCCGAGATAGATCGCTTCGCCTATGCGCCCCGTGAGCCGGTTGCGGCCATCGCCGCCGGCACCACGGCGGGCAAGCACCAGCTTTTCGGGCCGCAGCAGCATGACCGGCCTGCCGCCATTGGCGAGACGCTTGGCTGTCGCTACCTTCTGGCCCGCAATGTCGATCGCCGTCTCCCCGCCGGAGGTGGCGGCGGCCCCGCGCAGCACGGTGGAATCGCCGATGAATTTGCCGACGAACAGCGTCGCCGGCTCGTCATACAGCTCGCGCCCGGTGCCGATCTGTTCGATGCGGCCCCGGTTGAACACGGCTATGCGGTCCGACAGCACCAGCGCCTCTTCCTGGTCGTGCGTCACATAGACGAAGGTGGTGCCGAGTTCGCGGTGGATGCGCTTGATTTCGAGCTGCAGCCATTCGCGCAGCTTCTTGTCGAGCGCGCCGAGCGGCTCGTCCATCAGCAGCAGCGGCGGATCGAAGACAATGGCGCGCGCCAGCGCCACGCGCTGCTGCTGGCCGCCCGAAAGTTCGCTGGGAAAGCGGTGGCCGAAATCCGCCATCTTGACCATGTCGAGCGCTTGGCGCACGCGGCGTTCGCGCCCGGCTCCGGCCACACCGCGCAGGGCGAGCGGATAGGCGACGTTGCGGCTCACGGTCATGTGCGGGAACAGCGCGTAATGCTGGAACACCACGCCGATGTTGCGCTTGTGCGCCGGGACGCCGACGACGCTCTTGCCGGCCACTTCCAGCGCGCCCGAACTGGCCTCGGTGAAACCGGCAACGACATTGAGCGTCGTCGTCTTGCCGGAACCGCTCGGCCCGAGCAGCGTCATGAACTCGCCGGCCTTGATGTGCAGCGATACGCCGTCCAGCGCCTTGAAGCTGCCATAGGCCTTGCTGATCGACTTGAGATCGATCGCCGCGCCCCTGCTCGCTTGCCCCGGGTTCCCCCTGCTCTCTTGCCCCGGATTCATTGGCGTCCTTTCCGCTCACGGCCAAGAAGAAGCATGCCGCTGCCGATCAGGATCGTGGTGGCAAACAACAGGATCGTGCCGACGGCCGCTACCGTGGGGTCGGCGTCGCGCGTGATGGAAGCGAAGATCTGCACCGGCAATGTCTTGAGGTAGGGATTGGTGATGAACAGCGACACGACAATCTCGTCGAAGGAGGTGGCGAAGGCGAACAGCAGCCCTGACAGCACGCCGGGCGCAATCAACGGCAGCGTCACCGTGCGGAACGTGGTGAGCGCGTTCGCGCCCAGGCTCGCCGCGGCCGTCTCGAGGCGCTTGTCGAACACTTCGAGATTGGCCGAGACGGCAATCAGCACGAAGGGCAGCGCAAGGATGGTGTGGGCGAGCACGAAGCCGAGCAGCGTACCGACAAGCCGCGTATCGAGATAGACAGCGTAGATGCCGATGGCCAGCACCACGCCGGGCACGATCATCGGTGTCAACATCAGCATGCGCAGCAGGTTTGCCGGCCGCGCTTTCATGCGGTCGAGGCCGAAGGCGGCAAGCGTGCCGAGCACCGTTGCCAGCACTGCGACGATCGAGGCGACCTTCAGCGAATTCAGGAAGCTGTTCGACCAATCGGGGTTGGTGACAAAATTCTGGTACCACTGCCAGGAGAAGCCCTGCGGCGGAAACGCCAGCGACTTGTTCTCGTTGAACGACATCGGCACCACCACCAGCGTCGGCGCCACCAGCCATATGGCCACCAGCAGGCAGACAAGACCCAGGACGACGCGCGTGAGCGGCTTCATTTCCATCAGCGCCGCTCCGCTTCCCGGTACCGGGATCGCATCACCGGCGCGGCAAGCGCCAGCAGCACGAAAGTCGTGACCAGCAGCACCACGCCCATCGCGCCGCCCCTGCCCCATTGCAGCAGACTGAGCACCTGCGTCTGCACCAGGGTGGACAGCATGGTCGAACGAGGACCGCCGAGCAGAGCCGGTGTGATGTAGAAGCCGAGCGCCAGGATGAAGACGATGATCGCCCCGGCATAGACGCCCGGCAGCGACAGCGGCAGGTAGATGGTGAAGAAGGCGCGGGACGGTCGGGCGCCAAGACTTTGCGCGGCGCGCATCAGCCTGAGGTCGATGCCTTTCATGACCGAATAGAGCGGCAGGATCATGAAGGGCAAAAGAACCTGCGCCATGCCGATGACCACGCCCGTCTGGGTACGGATCAGCCTGACGCCGCCGAGCCCGAGCGACCGCAGGATCGAGTTGATGACCCCTGAATCCTGGAGCAGGATCACCCACGACAGGGTGCGCACCACGCCGCTCACCCAAAACGGGATCAGCACACACAGCATCAGCACCAGCCGAACGCGCGGCCCGACCGCGGTCATCAGATAAGCGTAGGGATAGGCCGAGACCACGCACACCAGCGTGACCCACATCGAAATGACGAAGGTCCGCTGGAGCACGGTGAGATTGATGGGCATGCTGAAGAACCAGATATAGTTCTGCAGGCCCCACTCCGGCTCCGACAGGCTGCGCAGGATGATGGTGAGCAGCGGATAGCCGATCACCGCCAGGAGCAGGACCAGCGCCGGCAGCGCGAGCGCGTACGGCCGCCATGCCCGGCGCCTTTCGGCAGCAGGAATGGTTGGCTTGGACGCGCTCACGGTCTGTATTCCCGTCAGCCGGTCAGTTGCCGGCCATCAGCGCCGACCACTTCTCCTGCGCCACCGCGAAGTTCGGCACCCAGAACTTGAAATTCTGTTTGTAGCCCTGCTTCTGGCGTTCAGGCGTGTTGGTCAGGTAGGCGGACACGGAAGCGTCGACCTTGGGCTGCGCGTCGTTGTTGATCGGCGTGTAGGAGGTCTTCTCCGCCAATATTTCCTGGGCATGCTTGCCGAGATAGGCATTGAGCAACGCGTAGGATGCATCCGTATCCTTGACGCCGACCGGGATCGTCATCTGGTCCATCACCACCAGCCAGTCCTGCCAGGCGGGTGCATATTTGGCACCGTTCTTGACTGCCGTCATGGCGCGGCCCGTCCACATCATCAGCATGTCGGCCTCGCCGGATTCGGCGAGCTGCTGCGATTCGGCGCCGGTCTTCCAGAAAATGGTGTCGGGGCCGAGCTTGCGGACCACATCGATGGCCTTGTCGATGTCGGCCACCGTCATCGCCTTCGGGTCGCCGCCGGCGACCTTGAACGCCTGTTCCAGCAAACCGCCGGTCGGGCTGCCGGAGCCGTCGATCCCACGCACGCCTGGGAATTTTTGGGTATCGAAGAAGTCGGCCCAGCTCTTGGGCGGATTATCCCCGTACTTTTCCTTGTTATACATCAGCACGACACCGTAGTTCATCGCCGGCACCGAGCATTCGCCGACTTGACCTTCCGGGATTTTCGAGACGTCGAGCTTCGTCAGATCGAGCTTCTGGAACAGCTTGCCGCAATATACATAGGGCGGCAGGTCGTCGGTATCGACGACGTCCCAGGTGACATTGCCCGACTCGACCTGCGCCTGCAGTTTGGCGATCTCCGTCGGGCCGTCATTGAGCAGCTTGACGCCGGATTTGTCGACGAACTCCTTGAGCGCGGCCACCTGGCCGTCCTGGTAGATTCCGCCATAGGACACGAAGGTCAGCGTCTTGCCCTTCAGCGAGCCTTCAGCCACCTCTCCCGCCACCGGCTTGGATTGTGCGAGCGCGGCGGTAGCAGCCATAAGCACGGCGACGCACGCCGCATGTCCAAATCTCAGTCTCATGATCAACTCTCCCATTGCTGAACTCGCATTTGTTTTCATTCACCCGGATGCGAGCGGTTTCCGGGCCTGTATTGATCGAGTTCGAGCGCGCCGGCGGTTGGCGGCGCGATGATCCACAGCACCTCAGCCGGCGTGTCGCCGACATTGACCGTGCGATGCGGCACCGATGTTGCGTATTCGACACTGTCGCCTTCGCCCATCACATGGCGCTCGTCGGCAAGCGTCAGCTCCACCGTCCCCTTGAGCACCATGAACATTTCGTGTTCGCCGCTATGGACATAGGTCTCGTCGCCGGTCGACCCGCCGACCTCGAAATGTCCGGCATAGACCTCGAACTGGTGGATCGGCCGCCGCGACAGGAGCATCTTGCGGCCTTGCACGCCGACCGGAACGACCGGCCGCTCCTCGCGCCGCAGCACCTTGTGCAGGGGGCGGGCATTGTCCTCGAACAGATCGTTGATGCCGAGGTCGAGAGCGGCGGCGATCTTGAGCAGCGTGCCGGTGTTGGCGCCGCACAGATTGCGCTCGAGTTGGCTGATGAAGCTCGCCGTCGTGCCGGCCATGTCTGCGAGTTGGCGCAGCGAGACGCGCCGCGCCGTGCGCAATGCCTTGATGCGAGGGCCGACGCCGCCGGCCTCTGGCGCGACCGTCCCACCATTCACCTGTTTTGCCGTGGAGTCCGATGCGCCTGGCATTGCCGTCTCCGTTTCACTTAACACCCTATTAAGTGAGGCGGCAAATGGCAAGCACGTCGGCGGATTGAGTCGATATGGCCGCCTCGGGGCTTTACGCCGAGTTCCACGGGTCGCCTTAGTTGCGTAAAAAGGTGCAAAAACGAAAAAACCGACGTCAGCTTGCTTCTGACGCCGGTCATTTAGGTTTTGGGATCGTCGCACCTGGCGCTTTTCCATGGAAAAGGCCGAGGTTGGTTCGATCCGACGCAGACCCGTGGGCGGGGGGCTTGGGGTTTACGAGCCGGTGCCGGACCGAACCGTCTCAGGCAACGCCGGTAAATTCGTCGGACATTGGGGCATGAGCGCGGATAAAAAAAGGCAGAAATGTGGCGAAGCATCACCAATTCCAACATGCGTTTCACAAACGTGACTGGACGCGACGGAAACGGCTCGCCGGCGGCTTCGCTTCGCCGGCTCTTGCAATTGGGTTGCGAAGGGGCCAACTTTGGTTGGCAAAGATTCATTTTGAAGGATCGAGGCATGACTGATGACGGCGGCGGGATGGGGGATGGAGACGCATCCGCAATATTGATCCCGCTACACGAAGCGCGACGTGAACGCCTCGACCAGCCGGTCCGCTTCGACCGGCGTGAACTGGACCAGATCCTGAGGCTCTATGGACGCATGGTCGCCGCCAATGAATGGCGCGACTACGCCATCGATCATCTCGCCGACCGCGCTGTCTTTTCCGTTTTTCGTCGCGCCAGCGAAGTACCGCTGTTCCAGATCGTCAAGGATCCGAAACTGGCGCGCAAGCAGGGCGCCTTCGCCGTCATCGCGGCGGGCGGGCGCATCCTCAAACGCGGCCAGGAGCTTGGCCGCGTGCTTGGCGTCTTCGACGGCAAGCTGAAGCTGGTCCAGGTTTGAACGAGGAATTGAGGAATTGAGGAATAAAACACGAGGAATTGAGGAATAAAACACTCGGCGTCTGACGTAAGCGCCATTTTTCTTTCATTCTTCAGTTCCTCAATTCCTCAATTCTTCAATTCCCCCTTCCGGAATTTCCGCTCCGGCAACGAATCCGGATCGGGTGGCACCGATGCCCCGCCGTTCAGCGATAGCTGCATGAACACCGTGTCCAGCCAGCGCCCGTGCTTGTAGCCGGAGCCTTCGAGGCGGCCGGAATGGCGAAAGCCGAGCTTCTCGTGCAGCCTGACCGAGGCGCTGTGGGCGTGGCCATCGCCGATGACCGCGACGATCTGGCGAAAGCCTGCCGCCTGCACCGCCGCAACCAGGCTTTGCATCAGCTTGAGGCCGACGCCCTGACCCTTGGCATTGGGCGCGACATAGACCGAATCCTCGACGATGAAGCGATAGGCCGGGCGCGGCCGGAAGGGGCCGGCATAGGCATAGCCGAGCACGGCGCCGTCCTTCTCGGCCACCAGATAGGGAAAGCCGCCGGCCGCGAGCGTGGCGAATCGCGTCCCCATCTCGGCGCGGCTGGGCGGCTCCAGTTCATAGCTCGCCGTGCCGTTGGTCACCGCGTCGGCATAGATTTCCGTGATTATGTCGAGGTCGACCGGGGTTGCCGGCCTGATCACGATATTGCTCATTCTTTATGCAGCCCTCTTATGTGCCCTCGACAACAGCAGAGGCCCACATAAAAGAAAAGGGCGGCCATTGGGCCGCCCTTCCAAGAGTTGATGGTCCAATACCGCTTAGCGACGGTCGCCCATGAACTGGAGCAGGAACATGAACAGGTTGATGAAGTCGAGGTAGAGCGACAGCGCGCCCATGATGGCCTTGCGGCCGGCGACATCGGATGCGTCGCCCTCGAAATACATCTCCTTGATCTTCTGCGTGTCGTAAGCGGTGAGGCCGGCGAACACCAGCACGCCGATCGCCGAGACGGCGAAGGTCAGCGCCGACGACTGCAGGAAGATGTTGATCACCGACGCGATGATGATGCCGAACACGCCCATGATCAGGAACGAGCCCATCGCCGACAGGTCGCGCTTGGTGGTGTAGCCGAACAGCGACAGCGCGCCGAAAGCGGCGGCGGTGGCGAAGAAGGTCTGCGAGATGCTTGCCGTGGTGTAGACCAGGAAGATCGACGACAGCGACAGGCCGACCAGGCCGGCATAGACCCAGAAGGTCGTCTGCGCGGCGGCGACGCTCATCGACTGAATCCTGAACGACAGGAAGAACACGGCGGCCAGCGGCGCCAGCATGACAACCCAGCGCAGCGGCGAACCGAAGATCGCATAGCCGAACGAGGTCAGCATCTCGCCGCTCGGCAACGTCGCGACGGCCGAGGCCGGGTCGGCGGTGGTGGCCAGCATGATCGTGCCGATGGCGGCAAGGCCGGTGATGAGCAAGCCAAGCCCCATCAGATTGTAGACCTTGATCATGTACGCGCGCAGACCCTGGTCGATGTCGGCGCGGACGCCGGGCACCGCCGACGTCTGATAATTGCGAATGGGATCAGCCATTGGAAATCCTCTGTTGCTTCTGCCCCGTCCGGTGTCGGGCCTCTTGCGGACCCAGGCGCCGCTGGCGGGGCTCCAGCATGCCTGCGCCGAAATATGATGGTTATTCGCGTCGAGAACAAGACCGTAACCTGTTGTAACGGTTCGTGACAGGCTAAAAATGCCGCTCCGCCGGCCGTTTTAGACGGCATTCTTACAAAGATTTAACCCGGGCAGGCGGCGCAAGGCGGCGAATCAGAGGTTTCGCAGCACGGGCGCCGCTTTGTGGCCAAGCACCCGCCAGGTGCCGGCAAGGCCGATGCCGACCGTGATCACCAGCGAAAAGGCAATCGTGGCGACCGCGACTTCCGGCATGAAATGCGACGGCAAGGTCATGATGCGCGCGACGACGAACCAGGCTGCGGCGCTGCCTGCGGCAAGCGCGAAGATCGCGGTGGCGAGCCCGATCAGCATGTATTCCAGCGAGAAGGCCGTTATCAGCGTGGTGCGCGTCGCGCCCAGCGTCTTCAGCACCACCGCGTCGTGGATGCGCGCCCGATTGCCGGCGGCAAGCGCGCCGGCAAGCACCAGGACCGAGGCAATCAGCGCCACGCCGGCCGCCGCCCGGATCGCCGTGCCGAGCTGGCCGACCAACCGGTTGACGATGTCGAGCGCGTCCTTGACCCGCACCGTCGTCACCGCCGGGAAAGCGCGGGTCACGGCATTGAGGACGCGCGCGTCGTCGGCGCTCGAAGCACTCTTTTCGGTGAGCGTCGCGATCCAGCCATGCGGGGCGCCAGCGAATGTGTTGGGCGAGAACACCATGACGAAATTGATGCCCATCGTCTCCCATTCGACCTGGCGGAAATTGGCGATCCGCGCAGTGACGTTGCGGCCGAGCACATTGACGGTGACGGTGTCGCCGAGCTTCAGCCCGATTTCCTTGCCCTCCTTGTCGGAAAACGAAACCAGCGGCTCGCCGGCATAATTGTCCGGCCACCATTTGCCCTCGGTCAGCGTCGCGTTTTCCGGCTGCCTGATATCATAGGTCAGGCCGCGATCTCCCTTCAGCACCCAGGCGCCTTCGGCGGGCACGTTGACCTTGTCGACATCGACGCCGTTGAGCGCCATCACCCGGCCCCGCAGCATCGGCACCTTGGCCAGCGCTCCCTGCGGCGCCTCCTTTGCGATCAGCGATGAGAAGGCATCGACTTCGCTGCCCTGGATGTCGACGAAGAAGAAGTTCGGCGCCCGCTCCGACACGTTGCCGGAGATCTGGCGCCGGAGATTCCCGTCGATCAGCGCCAGCGTCACCAGGAGAGTCAGTCCAAGCCCCAGCGACAACACCACCGACGGGGTCAGCGCGCCGGGCCTGTGGATGTTGCCGATGGCGAGCCTGAGCGCGACAAAGCGCACGCGCGGGCTTTTCCTGGCTGCCCATTGCACCAGTCCGCCGACGAGACGCAGCACCAGGAAAGCAAAAATCGTGGCACCGACGAAGATCGAGGCGATGCGCTGGTCGCCCGAAAACAGGATCGCCAGCGCCGCCAGGAAAAGCGCGATGCCGAGCGCGCAAACGACATAGACGGGACGCGGCAGTCCGCGGCCTTCCAGCCCCATCTCCCGGAACAGCGCGGTCGCCGGCACATCACGGGCGCGGCCGAGCGGCAGCAGCGCGAAGGCGAGCGTCACAAGCAGGCCGAACAGCGCCGCCATGGCGAGCGCGCCGGGATAGAAGCCGCCTTGCGCCGGCACCGGAATGACGGACTGCAGGGCGGCACTTGCGACAAACGGCATCAGCGCGCCCAGCACCAGGCCGGCGCCGATGCCGAGCAGGGCGATGATCAGGATCTGCACGAGGTAGACGGCAAAGACGAAGCCGCCGGACGCCCCCAGGCTCTTGAAGGTGGCGATGACGCCGCGCTTGCCGTCGAGATAGGCCCGCACCGCATTGGCGACGCCGACGCCGCCGACCACCAGCGCGGTAAGCCCGACCAGCGTCAGGAATTGCGAGAAGCGTTCGATGTTGGAAGACAGCGCCGGTGCTGCGTTGCTGCGCGTGCGGATCGACCAGCCGGCCTCCGGGAAATCCTTGGTCGCCTGGTCCTGGATGGCCTTGAGCCGCGCCTCGTCGGCACCGGCGGGCAGCCGGACCTTGTAGGCGTTCTCGACCAGGCTGCCCGGCTGGATCAGCCCGCTGGCCGCGAGGCCCTCGGTCGAGATCATCAGCCTTGGCGCGAAGCCGAACCCGTCGGAAACCGCGTCGGGCTCGCTCACCAGCTTGGCGCGCAGTTCGAAGATGGCGGTGCCGAGTTTCAGCCGGTCGCCGATCTTGAGATGCAGCCGTTCGAACAAGAGGTCGGGTGCAGCGGCGCCGAAAACGCCGAACTGCCCGCCGAACAGTTCCTGCTTCGTCAGCGCCGGTTCGGTTTCCAGCGCGCCATAGAGCGGATAGGCCTCGTCGACCGCCTTGGCCTCGACCAGCGCCTGGTCGGATCCGTCGGCCAGGCGCGCCATCGAGCGCATGCCTGCGGTATGCGAAACGACGCCCAGCCCGTCGAGAAAGCCAAGCTCAGCCTGGTTGGCGTCGCGCTGGTTGATCTGGAAGCGAAGGTCGCCCCCGAGCAGCGTCTGGCCCTGATCGGCGACACCGGCGGTAATGGAGCGGGCCACCGAATTGACGCCGCCGATGGCCGCGACGCCGAGCGCTATGCAGGCGAGGAAAATAAGGAAGCCGGACAGGCCGCCACGCATCTCGCGCACAGAGAAGCGGATCGCAAGCTTCAAGGTCCGCGCCAGCGGCATCAGGCGGTGACCTTGACCGGCGCCGGCGCTTCGATCCGTCCGGAGCGCATCGACACCTGGCGCGAGCAGCGCGCCGCGAGCGCCGGATCATGGGTGACCAGCACCAGCGTCATGCCGCGCTCGGCGGCCTTCGCGAATAGAAGATCGGCGACCTGCCGCCCCGTCGCCTGGTCGAGATTGCCGGTCGGCTCGTCGGCGATCAGGATGCGTGGCGACGGCGCCAGCGCCCGGGCGATCGCCACGCGCTGCTGCTCGCCACCCGAGAGTTCGCCGGGGTAATGGGTGACGCGGTCGCTGAGGCCCACGGCCGCCAGTTCCCGCTCCGCCACCGAAAACGGATCGGCGTGGCCGGCCAGTTCCAGCGGCACCGCGACATTTTCGAGCGCGGTCATGTTGGGGATCAGGTGGAAGGACTGGAACACGATGCCGATGTTTCGGCCACGAAACGAAGCGGTCTGATCCTCGGTTTTGTCGTTGAGCAGCTCGCCGACGATTCGTACCGTACCCGAGTCGACCCGCTCCAGCCCGGCCAGCACCATCAGCAATGTCGACTTGCCGGACCCCGACGGACCGACGATGCCCGTCGCCTCGCCGCGCGCCACTTCGAGGCTGACGCCCTTCAGCACATGGACGGAGGAAGCCCCTTCGCCGAGTGTCAGGGATACGTCTTTCAGCGCGATGACGGCTTCTGTCAAAATGAAAGCGTCCTATATGGAAAGGGAGGCTCTGCCTGTCGGAAGCCATCGCCGGAAGAATTCTCTGTCATATGGGGCCTGCCGCATGTCTTTCAAACGCCGCTTTGCCGCAGGCCTGATCGTTTTCCTCGCCATTTGCGGCGCCATTTCGTCGGCGCGCGCCGAGCCATTCAAGATCGTCGGCTTCGGTGACAGCCTGATGGCGGGGTTCGGCCTTGGGCCGGGTGAGGGCTTTACCGACAAATTGCAGGCCGCCCTTCGCGCCAGGGGCCATGACGTCGCCGTCGCCGATGCCGGGGTGTCCGGCGATACCTCCAGCGGCGGCCTGGCGCGGCTCGATTGGTCGGTGCCGGACGGGACGCAACTTGTCATCCTCGAACTCGGCGCCAACGACATGCTGCGCGGCGTTTCACCCGACATCACCCGGAAGAACCTTGACGCGATGCTGGGCAAGCTCAAAGGGCGCAAGATCGCCGTGCTCCTGGCCGGCATGCGCGCCGCGCCCAATCTCGGCGCCGACTACCAGAGCGCCTTCGACGCCGTCTTTCCGGAACTCGCCGCGAAATACGGCGTTACGCTGTATCCGTTCTTTCTCGACGGCGTCGCCGGCCAGTCCAGTTTGCAACTCGGAGACGGCCTGCATCCGAACGCCAGAGGGGTCGATCAGATGGTCGAGCGCATCCTGCCGACGGTGGAGAAGGCCATCGCGGCGGTGCCGGGAGATTCATGATGTCCGATAAAGCCGCTTTCCGTTGGGGAAACGTTTAGCGAAGGCCTGCGACCAACAAACCACTTGCTCCATTTGATTATCGATGATTCGCTAGGGATGACAGTTCGATTCGAGGAAGGGAGGCTCTTCATGCCGCGTCTTTTCACCGCCCTCGAAATTCCGCGTGATGCCGCCCTTTCGCTGTCCCTGCTCCGGGGCGGCCTGCCCGGGGCCCGCTGGATCGACGTCGAAAATTACCATCTGACGCTGCGCTTCATCGGCGATGTCGAAGGCCATGTCGCCGACGAGATCGCCAATGCGCTCGACCGGGTGCAGCGCCCGTCCTTCTCGCTGGCACTGTCGGGTGTCGGCGCTTTCGGCCAGAAGAAGCCGCATGCGGTGTGGGCGGGCGCTTCCCCCTCGCCCGATCTGGCCGCCCTTCAGGCCGAGATCGAGCGCATTTGCCAACGGCTCGGCATTCCCGCCGATCCGCGCAAGTTCATGCCGCATGTGACGCTGGCTCGCCTGCGCAATTCGAGCCCGCTCGACGTCGCCCAATATCTGTCGGCGCGCGGCAATTTCTCGACGCTGCCGTTCCGCATCGGCCGCTTCGTCCTGATGTCGTCGCGTGATTCGGTCGGCGGCGGCCCTTATGTCGTCGAGGAAGCCTGGCCGCTGTCCGGCGTCGATACGCGCGCCGCAAGCCGTGTCGCCAGCGCCTCCGACGCCTCGCGGATCATGCGATAGACCGAAGCAAACGCTTCCCGGTCCCCATAATAGGGGTCCGGCACATCGCGCGGCCTTCCCTCGGCGAAGTCCAGGAACAGGTGGATGCGATCGCGCACTGCTGCCGGCGCCAGCGCCTTCAGGTCGTGGACGTTGGACCGGTCCATGCCGAAGATCAGGTCGAAGCGGTGAAAATCCTCCGGCACGATCTTGCGCGCCCGCTGCCGCGAGATGTCGATGCCGTGGCGCGACGCGATCGCAATCGAGCGCGGATCGGGAGCGGAGCCGACCTCCCAGCCGCCGGTCGCGGCCGAATCGAGCACGATATCCCCGCCATATCCGCGCTCCGAAAGCACGGCGCGAAGGACGCCTTCCGCCAGCGGCGATCGACAGATGTTGCCGAGACAGACGAAAAGAATGGAATTTATGGGCTTCGCTATCATGGATCCGGCGCTATGCTGGCTACTCCAGCGCAATAGCACGGGAAGCGGACATGACGAGAGAGAAACTGGGCAGGGAAGCCGCCGAAGCAGCGCTTGCGGCGCTTGACGGCTGGGCGCTGGCAAAGGACGGCGCCTCGATCGCCCGCACCTTCACCTTCAAGAATTTCTCCGAAGCCTTCGCCTTCATGACCCGTGTCGCGCTGGCCGCCGAGAAGATGGACCATCATCCCGACTGGTCGAATGTCTACAAGACCGTCGACGTGACGTTGAACACGCATGACGCCGGCGGCGTCACGGCGCTCGATATCGAACTGGCCAAGAAGATGAACCGCTATTTCGGCGGCTGAACGCGGACTGGCCATGCTCACGGGCCCGGCGCGGACCCGCCAAATCGGCGCCCGCATCTTGCAGCCGGGTTCGGCTTTCACCACATTTTGATCCGCGGGCATGCGCCAGTATGGGCATGGGACGCTCTAGGAGAGATTGATGGCGCAAGAATCCGGTTTTGACTTCTTCGGCTTTGGCGACAGACTGGGCGGCGAGCGCGAAGTGCGCGAAAAGTTCTGGCGCACTGCCAAGAAGGCCGCGCGGCAGATTCCGTTCATGGAAGACGTCGTCGCCGCCTATTACTGCGCCATGGACAAGAAAACGCCGCTGCGCGCCAAGGGCATATTGGTGGCCGCGCTCGGCTACTTCGTCCTGCCGGTCGACCTCATCCCCGACTTCATCTTCGGCCTCGGCTTCACCGACGACATCGCCGTGCTGACCGCCGCGATCACCGCCGTCAGCGCCCATATCACGCCGGCGCACCGGCAGGCCGCCAAGGACGCCATCGCCGACAAGGGCTAAAGTCCCGCCCGCCGAACCCGCCACGTCGGCTCAGCCCCTGGACAGGGGCGTTCAGCGGCGGGTCAAAAGTCAAACTCTTGCCGTTTTCGTGGCCTCCAAGTCGCCAAAGGGACGCCGTGCCGACCGCTGACAAAGCGGCGGCGCGGAAATGGCGGCGGTTTCCTGGGGTGAAGGTCCTTTTCTCTTGGGAACTTCACCGTTTGGTAACCCAGATTAAATCAAAATGAAGCGACGGCAGGACGCCACGCGGCCCGCCTCCGCACCATTTGGAATACGGGAAAAACGATGCGCGGATTGATTGCACTAGTTTCGAGCCTGGTCCTGGCGGCCTCGGTAGCGCCGGCGCTGGCGCAGCAGGCGACCAAGATCGGCCAGCACAATGCCTGGGGCACCTACAGTTACCAGGCGTCGGGCGGCAAGGTCTGCTACGTGCTGACCGTGCCGACCGACAAGCAGCCGCCGACGCTCGACCATGGCGACATGTTCTTCTTCGTCAGCCAGCGGCCCGGCCAACAGGTATCCTATGAGCCGCAGTTCATCGCCGGCTACAATTTCCAGGAAGGCTCCAAGGCCACCGTCACCATCGACAAGAAGAGCTTCTCGATGTTCACGCGCGGAAAATCGGCCTGGGTCGAGAACGCCGCCGAGGAACCGGTGCTGATCGCGGCGATGAAGACCGGCACCGACATGAAGGTGTCGGCGAAGTCGGGCCGCGGCAATCCCACGAATTATGTCTTTTCGCTGAAGGGCATTTCGGCGGCGCTGTCCTCGATCGCCAAGTGCAAATAGGCTATCTTCGTTTTTGAACCAAAGGCCGGGCCGCAACCCCGGCCTTTTGCTTTTTCAGCCGTGGCCTGATTCCGGTGCGGCTTCCGCCCGCCGCCGCCGGATCGCTTCGGCGATGAAGACCCGCGACAGGGCGTGATAGAGCGGCTCGTGCGAAATCAGGCGCGCCGTGCCGTAACCCAGCATCGAGGCCAGCATCAGGCCGATGACATTGTCGTGATTGCCGGTCATTTCGAGGATGATGACGAAGGCCGTCATCGGCGCCTGTACCACGCCGGCGAAATAGCCGGCCATGCCGAGCAGCGCCGCGACGCCGGCGCCGCTGCCGAACACCAGGCCGAGCGAACTGCCGATGCCGGCGCCGACCGCCAGCGAGGGCGCGAAGATGCCCCCGGGTATGCCTGAAATCATCGACAGCAGCCCGGCCGCGAATTTCTCGGCGAAGAAGAACCAGGGCAGCGGCGTGCCTTCGACCGCGCTGCGCGCTTGCGCGTAGCCGGTGCCGAAGGTCAGCCCGCCCGACGCGATGCCGATCACCGCCACCACCAGTCCGCAGACCGCCGCCACCAGCAGCGCGCGCCACAGCGGCTGCAGTGCGCTCCAGCGCCGGATACGCCGCGTCGCCTTCAACGCCAGCAACGAGAACAAGGCGCCAAAGCCGCCGCCGATGACACCGCAGGCGATCACCAGCGGCCAGTCGACGGCAAACGAGATCGTCTCCTTGGACAGGCCGAAATAGGTGTAGTTGCCGAGCACGCCGAGCGAGGCGAGGCCGGCCAGGATGACCGCCGTCAGCACCAGCCCGTTGGTGCGCGCCTCATAGGTGCGGCCCATTTCCTCGATGGCAAAGACGATGCCGGCAAGCGGCGTGTTGAAGGCGGCGGCGATGCCGGCGGCCGATCCCGCCAGGATCAGGCCCCGCGCCTGCGCCATGCCGCCCCAGCGCGCCGCCTGCAGCATCAGCGACGCGCCGACCTGCACGGTCGGCCCCTCGCGGCCGATGGACGCACCGCAGAACAGGCCGACAAGGGTGAGCGCTATCTTGCCCGCCACCAGCCTGAGCGACAGGATATGGCTGCGGTCGTCGTCGTCGCGCAGGTGCCGGGCGGCGATCGCTTGCGGAATGCCGCTGCCTTGCGAGCCCGGAAAGAAGGCGTGCGCCAGCCAAGCGCACAGGACAAAGCCGAGCGGGGTGATCGCCAGCGGCAGATAGAAGCGCCAGCCGCCATCACTACCGATCACCACATGAAACAGCGCCTGTGCCTTGTCGGCCAGCACGGCAAACAACACGCTGATCAGGCCGATCGAGATCGCACCGGCCCAGAACACAAGGCGCGGCTGCCAGACGCGGCGCGAGGCCCACATGGCGCGCGAACGCCGCAGCATGGGATGTCTTCGCGATTGGCCGGCCATGTCTGTCCTCGCGGGGAAAACCCAGCCCTAACACAGGCATGGCACCGATCAAGCAAGAGTCTGACGACCGGCCGGGATCAACGGGCCGCGGTGTTGGGCGTCCGCTCGCGCGCATGATCCAGAGAGCGCCTCCGTCAATCGAAGTGAAAGCTGCGCGACCCGCCGACCTCCACGCCGGCGGGCAATCGTTGCGAGATCGTCACATGGCCATTTTTTCACATTCGGCCTGGGCCTTCTTGGTCGACGTGTCGATCATATACGCCTTGCCCTTGGCGTCGGTCATTATCATCATGCAGTGCTTGATCGGCTTGGCCATCTTCATCATATCGGCGCCCATCTTCGCGTCCGGCATCATGGTGCCCATGTGCCCGTCCGGCATGATCGCCGTTACTTGCCCACCTTTCATCATGGTCATGGTGCCCATCGTGTCCTCGGCGAACGCCTGCGAGGCGCAGAGAGCGGCGAGGCCGGCAATGACGGCGAGCTTGATCGATTTCATTCCACATACTCCCATTGTGCAGGGGCACAGTTGCCCCACTCAGGGTTCGCGGATGGCGCGCCGGCCGTTACGCTGACACGAATATGTGATCGATCGCGCACTGGTGGAGCACCACTGCCCGGCGGCGGGACAGGCTGCCCGATCGCCCGCGGCATGACTCTGCCGCCAAGCTGTGCTATGCGCCCCGCTTGAGATCAGGCACGATGGATGAAATCGGCCGTAAACCGCTTATATCTGTGCAACCATGACCCTTTCACTCGACCTCACCGCCGACGGTGCCCGTGACGCCTTGCGTACCCGCGCCATGCCGGCCGAAAAACCGTCGCTGATTGGCCTGACACGGGCCGAACTCGCGGACGCCCTGGTCGCTGCAGGGATCGTGCCGGAGCGTCAGGCAAAAATGCGCGCACAGCAGCTCTGGCACTGGATGTATGTACGCGGCGTTTCCGACTTCGCCGGCATGTTCAACATCTCCAAGGACCTGCGCGCCGAGCTCGACAGGCATTTCACCGTCGCCCGGCCCGAGATTGTAGAGGAGCAGATTTCCGCCGACGGCACGCGAAAGTGGCTGTTCCGCTTTCCGCCGCGCGGCGCCGGCCGGCCGGTCGAGATCGAAACCGTCTATATCCCCGAGGAAGGCCGCGGCACGCTCTGCATCTCCTCGCAGGTCGGCTGCACGCTGACCTGCTCGTTCTGCCACACCGGCACGCAGAAGCTGGTGCGCAATTTGACGGCTGAGGAAATCCTCGCCCAGTTGCTCACCGCCCGCGACCGGCTCGGCGACTTCCCTGACCGCGGCACGCCGGATGGCGCCATCGTGCCCGCCGAGGGCCGGAAAGTATCCAACGTCGTCATGATGGGCATGGGCGAGCCGCTCTATAATTTCGAGGCGGTCAAGAAGGCGCTGCTGATCGCCTCCGACGGCGACGGTCTTTCCCTGTCGAAGCGCCGCATCACGCTGTCGACCTCCGGCGTCGTGCCGGAGATTTTCCGCACCGGCGAGGAGATCGGCGTCATGCTGGCGATCTCGCTGCATGCCACCAATGACGACCTGCGCGACCTCTTGGTGCCGATCAACAAGAAGTATCCGCTCAAGGAGCTGATCGCCGCCTGCCGCGCCTATCCCGGCCTGTCCAACGCTAGGCGCATCACCTTCGAATATGTGATGCTGAAGGACGTCAACGATTCCATTGAGGAAGCCAAGGGGCTGATCAAGCTGCTCAAGGGCATTCCGGCCAAGATCAACCTGATCCCGTTCAACCCGTGGCCTGGCACCAACTACCAGTGCTCGGACTGGGAGACGATCGAGAAGTTCGCCGACTATATCAACAATGCCGGCTATGCCTCGCCGATCCGCACGCCGCGCGGCCGCGACATCCTGGCCGCCTGCGGCCAGCTGAAGTCGGAATCGGAGCGCATGCGCAAGGTCGACCGGCTGGCGCTGGAAGCCATGATGATCGCGGGGCACGGCGAGGTGTGAGCCGTCTCGTCGCCTGCTCGAAGCGCTTCGCCATCATAACAGTCGGCTACGTCGCCGCTGTGCTCACCTCCATCCTGGTGCCGGTGCTGCTGATCGTTCTTCTGGCCGGGATCGAGGACGGCAACTGGTCGATCATTTTCACATTCGACTGGCTGGCCTCCTTCCCGCTCGCCGTGTTGACCGTGGCGATCTGCGCGCTGCTGATCGTCGGCCCAGCGATCTTCGTCGCCGAACGGCTGGCGCTGCGAGGATGGTTCTACTTTGCCGTCACGGGCGCGGTCACGTCGATCGTCTTCGGTGTTTTTGTCCCAGGCTCCGCCGGCGGCTTCGTTTTCAATCCGGGCTTCCTCGGTTTTCTGGCCGCGGCCGGTATTGCCGCCGGCTGGGTCTACTGGTTTCTGGCTGGACACAAGTCCGGTCATCTCACGGGCCGTGATCCCTGATGAACCGTCTCGTCGCCTATATTGTGCGCTTCGCCGTCATCCTGTTCGGCTACACCATCGCCTCGTTGGCGGCGAGCGCCTTCCTCAACATCCTGTTCCTGGCCTCGCTCGGCTACGCGCCGGCGCAAGCCCATCCGGCGGCAACGGCATCGCTCTATTTTTCAATTCCTTTCGTCGCCCTGTTTGTCGCTTATTTCGGCTTCATGCCGGCCGCGGTCGTCATCCTGATTGCCGAAATCCTCGGCCGGCGCGACTGGCTGTTCTACGCGCTGGCGGGCGCGCTGGTGTCGGGGGTTTTCCTGGGCCTCGTCGACAACATCCGCGATTCCGCTTTTGCCGTCACCGAGACCAGCGCGATCATGGCGGTGATCGGTGGTGGCATGATCGGCGGCATCTTCTATTGGCTCAGCGCCGGCCGCTGGGCCGGAAGCTGGTGGAAGGACGAGAAAGCTCCTACTTCGCCTGGGCCGTCAGGATCTTGAGCGCGAAGGCCGAGAACACGCCGGCGAAGAGATAGTCGACCACCCGCGTCACGCGTGGGCTGGCCTTCATCGCCGCCGAGAATTTTTCCGCCGCCAGCACCATGGGCGCCGTCACCGGGATCGACAGCACGATGAACATGGAGCCAAGGAAGAACAGCTTCCCGGGCGCATTCGGATCGTGCGCGGACACGAATTGCGGCAGGAAGGTCATGAAGAACAGGATGATCTTCGGATTGAGCAAGTTGACGCCAAGCCCCGCGGCCCAGCTGCGCAGCAGCGAGATCTGCGGGCCCGTCTTCTTTTCCGGCGAAAAGGCCGAGCCCTTGGCGATCGCCTGCCAGGCCAGGAAGACGAGATAGCCGGCGCCAAAGATCTTCAGCACGAAGAAAGCCATAGGCGAGGCGACGATCAGCGCCGAGACGCCGACCACCACCAGCGTGGTATGGATCAGCGTTCCGCACAGCGCGCCGGCCATCGAGGCAAAGCCGGTGGCCCGACCCTGGCTCAGCGTGCGCGACACGAACAGCGTCATATCAGGGCCTGGCGTGATCGCCAGGATCACGGTGGCGATCGCAAACTGAATCAGCGTGGCGGTGTCGGGAATGAAGGACATGGGCAGGCCTTTGGGTTGGGGACGTCAGGCTATAGAGGATGCCGCCCCTTCTTGCCAGCGGCCGGACGGCAAGAGTGCTGATCCAGCCCTGCTCGATCCTGGTGTCACCACCTGCCTGGTGTTCATCTCTTGCGCAGCCTGGAAGCGGCGTGATACCTCGCGCGCCGAGAACTCCTGTCGTGGAACTGCCAAATGTCCAAGATCAAAGACGTCAAGAAGGTCGTGCTCGCTTATTCCGGCGGCCTCGACACATCCATCATCCTGAAATGGCTACAGACCGAACTCGGCGCCGAAGTCGTGACCTTCACCGCCGATCTCGGCCAGGGCGGCGAGCTCGAGCCGGCGCGCCGCAAGGCCGAGATGATGGGCATCAAGGACATCCGCGTCGTCGACGTGCGCGAGGAATTCGTATCCGACTTCGTCTTCCCGATGTTCCGCGCCAACACCGTCTATGAAGGCACTTACCTGCTGGGAACCTCGATCGCACGGCCGCTGATTTCCAAGCACCTGGTCGAGATCGCCAGGGAGACCGGCGCCGATGCGATTGCCCATGGCGCCACCGGCAAGGGCAACGACCAGGTTCGCTTCGAGCTTTCCGCCTACGCGCTCAACCCCGACATCAAGGTCATCGCGCCGTGGCGCGACTGGTCGTTCAAGTCGCGCACCGACCTGATGAACTTCGCCGAACAGCACCAGATCCCGGTGCCGAAGGACAAGAAGGGCGATGCGCCGTTCTCGGTCGACGCAAATCTGCTGCACTCCTCGTCCGAGGGCAAGGTGCTGGAGGATCCATGGGTGGAGCCGCCGGAATTCGTGCATCAGCGCACCGTGTCGCCGATGGACGCGCCGGATGCCGTCACCGAGATCGAGATCGAGTTCCTGAAGGGCGACCCGGTCGCTCTCAACGGCAAGAAACTGTCGCCGGCGACCATGCTGGCCGCCCTCAACGATCTCGGCCGCGACAATGGCATCGGCCGGCTCGACCTTGTCGAGAACCGTTTCGTCGGCATGAAATCGCGGGGCGTGTATGAGACGCCCGGCGGCGCCATCCTGATCGTGGCCCATCGCGCCATCGAATCGATCACGCTCGACCGCGGTGCCGCGCACCTCAAGGACGAGTTCATGCCGCGCTATGCCGAGCTCATCTACAACGGCTTCTGGTTCTCGCCCGAGCGCCTGATGCTGCAGGCGATGATCGACAAGAGCCAGGAAGACGTCGAAGGCACGGTGCGGCTGAAGCTCTACAAGGGCAATGTCATGGTCACCGGCCGCAAGTCGAAGAAGACGCTCTATTCCGACGCGCTGGTCACCTTCGAGGATGACCGTGGCGCCTACGACCAGAAGGACGCCGCCGGCTTCATCCGCCTCAATGCGCTGAGGCTGCGGACATTGGCCGCGCGCAACCGCAACAGCTAATGCCTGTCGCCCGGAAGTGTCCGGGACAACGACATGCATAAAATCAGAAGCTTACATACTGTAGACGGGATGCGCTGTCCCGGCCGATGCCTGGTGCCGCTGGTCCTTCTGGCGGCCCCGGCCATGGCCGGGAATTTCGACCCTGCCTCGCTCGACCTTGCCGCCCTGATCGAGTGCCGGGCCGACGTGCCCAGCTATAACGGCTTTGCCCTCTGGCTGGCCGGCGAACCCGGCGCCGCGAAGGCGCTGAGCTGGAACGAAGCTCCGTCAGGCAATCCGTTCCTGCGCCAATATGACTTGCCCGCCCCGGTCCATGTCTTCGGGCGCGAGACCGAGACAATCGTCTTTACCGCGACAGGGCCGATGGCCGTTCTTGATGGCATCGCCGCGCCGGACCTCGCCCGCCAGCTCGACGTCCCGGCGACGGTCTCGACGCCGGACAAGTTCCTCGGTGAGAAGGTCGTGGCCGAAAGCACCGAGGAGGCAGGCAGCTTGAGCCTTGCCACGCGCATCACGCTCAACGTCTCGACGCTCGAGTCCCATCCCGGCAAGACGCTGGCCGGCTGCTCCTATGCGCTCGACGTGAAATGAAACCCGGCGCGAAGGCCGGGTTCTTCGTTCAATGCCGTGCGGTTCGATCAGTCGGCGTCGATCGCGGTGGCGATGCGGGCGATGGCCTGCTGATAGACGCTTGCGGAATTCCAGCCGGCGATCGCGCCTATATTCGACTGCGCGCTGGCGCCAGCCCGCCAGCCGTGACCCTTGAGGAAGTTGGCGGTGGAGGCCAAAGCGGTGGCCTTGTCGCGCAGGTTTCCGCTGCCGACCGCATATTTCAGGACGTTTCCGGGCAGGAACTGCGTGTGGCCGATCTCACCATGCATGGCACCGACCGACGAGGCGGTCAACGCGCCGCGATCAACCAGCTTCAGGGCCGCGATGGCGTGCGGGTGAAAATAGTCGGGGCGGCGGCAATCATAGGCAAGCGTCAAAATGGCGGAGACCGTGTTCTGGTTGCCCATCGAGGCGCCGAAGCCGGTCTCCATGCCCCAGATGGCGAGCAGCACGCCCGGCGACACGCCGTAGTTCTGTTCGATCTGGTTGAACAGCGCCGCGTTCGACTTCTTCAGCGAACGGCCCTTGGAAATAATAGCGGACCCGCCACGGCGCTTCATGAAATCGTCCACCGAGCCGCTGAACGCCTTGTGGATGGCGCGGTCGGCGGAGATGGTCCTTGTTGCATAGGTCGCGCCGGCCAGAGCGGCCAGCCCCCTCGACCCGACACCTTCGGACTTGGCCTCGGCGGCGAAATCCTGTTTCCAGGCATCGAAGCCGGCGCCGGTCTTGCCGCAGCTGGCCGCCGCTTGCGCGCCCGTTGCCAGCCCCAGCACCGCCACCACCGCGGCTGCTAAAATCCTACCCTTGGCAAGAAATGCCATGTTGTTCTCCTGGTTGCCTGATTCACGTCCCGATTGCGAATTTGCCAGCGAAAGGCACATTTGTCACCGTCTGTGGCGCGATGCTGGCGAATGCCGGGGAATTTGCCTACGATCAAGTGATTATTATGGCGAGGCCATGCATGAAAGACGTTGACGCCGGCCGTGGACCGCATCGGAGCGCCTGGACCAGCGAAGCGAGATAGTCTCGCCGGACCGCGGAACACCGGCCGGTGGCTCGCGTTTGGGCACGGGCCGCCATGCATCCTGTGCCCTTCTGATGAATTGAGACCGAGATGAAACTTTTCGACTGCCCGCATTGCGGCCACCGTCTCTATTTCGAGAACGCCCAGTGCCTGAACTGCAGCAGTCTCGTGCTCTATGATCCTGAGCGCGCGCGCTTTGTCCTGTCCCGCGTCGACGGCGCCATCCAGTGCACCAATGCCGACGAATGCGCCTGCAACTGGATGGCCGAGCCGGGGCAGGTCTTCTGCCGTGCCTGCGTGCTGAACCAGCTGATCCCCGACCTCTCGGTCGACGGCAACCGCCGCCGCTGGATCCGCGTCGAGGCGGCGAAGAAGCGCGCCATCTATTCGCTGCTCGCCTTCGGCCTTCCGGTGGCGCCCAAGCAAAGCCCGACGGACGAGATCGGGCTGGCCTTCGACTTCCTCGCCGATCCGATCGGCGGCGGCCCGGGCGGCGAACGGATTCTCACCGGCCACGACAATGGCCTGATTACGCTGAACGTCGCCGAGGCCGATTCAGCCGAGCGCGAAAAACGTCGCGTCGAGATGGGCGAGAACTACCGCACGCTGCTCGGCCATTTCCGCCACGAGCTCGGCCATTATTACTGGGACCGCCTGATCCGCGACGATCCGCAAGGGCTGGAAGCGTTCCGCGCTTTGTTCGGCGACGAACGCGCCGACTACGAACAGGCGCTGAAGGCCTACTACGCCAATGGCGCCGCGCCCGACTGGCAGCAAGACCACATCTCGGCCTACGCCACCTCGCATCCGTGGGAGGACTGGGCCGAGACCTGGGCTCACCATCTGCACATCACCGACACGCTGGAGATGGTCCATGCGTTGAACTTCCCGCTCGGCCGGCTGGAGACGGTGGAGGCGGCCGAACTGCCCCGGGGCGATACTGGTGGCGGGCTGCAGGCAGCGCCGTCGGAGCCTGCAAAGACGCCCGAACCCTTCGACAAGATTCTTGCCCGTTGGCTGGTGCTGTCGGAAGCCTCCAACTCGATCAACCGCTGCATGGGCCTGCCCGACCTCTACCCCTTCGTCATTTCGGACGTGACGGCGCAGAAACTGGCCTTTGTTCACGATCTTGTGACCAGCTTGCCGAAAGACACGGGAAATCGTGTGTTGGCTCGCGCGTTTTAACCGGAACGCATGCGCCGCTGCCCCGTTTTCGCTGGCGAGGGACCACGAAAACGGAGAGAAACCATGAAATCCGTATTGTTTCCCGCAATCGCCGGAGTGTTCACCATGATGTCGGGCGCCGCATTGGCGGACACCGCCGTATCGGCGGTCACCGATCTCAACGTGCGCGCTGGCCCGGGTCCGCAATATCCGGTGATCGGCGTGCTGGCCGCCGGCCAGTCGGCGACGCTCAATGGCTGCATCGAAAACAGCAAATGGTGCACGATCGCAGAAGCCGGCGGCCAGGGCTGGGTCTATTCCGACTACGTCACCGCCGATTTCGGCGGCAGCCGCGTGGTGCTGACGCAGCGTCGCTCCGCCGTTGCCGTCGTCTCGCCGCCGGACGACATCGGCAACTATTCCACCGAGTACACCGGAGCGATCGTCACCGGCGAGCCGATCGACACCGTCGTCCGGCCTCCGGCCGAGGTCAGGACCTACGTCGACACCCATCGCCTCGACCCCGTCTATCTCGAAGGCGAGGTGGTGACCGGCGCAACCCTGCCCGACACCGTGGAGTTGCGCGAAATTCCCGACTACAAGTATCGCTATGTCTACGTGAACGGTCAGCCGACGCTGGTCGACCCGCAGACCCGGCGCATCATGTACGTGGTGCGTTGACAGAGGCCAGAGGTCGCCGAAGCGGCGGCTGACGACACTAGGAAGACCGTGCCGGCACCGGACGGCGCTTGGGTGCCGCACGATCCGTTTGCGATATCGATTCCGATTCCCGAGGCCATCGGCTAGATCAAGGACAGCTGGATCAAGCAGCGATGGATTCGGATCGAGGACAAGCGTGACAATCGACGACACTGCCTTCGAGCGCTATCGCAACACGCCGAACGCCAGGACGACTTTGTTGCGTCTATTTCTGGGGACACTGATCGTCGTCCTGCTCTGGGGCGCCACCACCGCGGCCGTGCTGTTGGGTGGCACACATGTCTACTTCGCCTGGCAGGTGACGGCTTCGCCATATGGCATGGAGGGTTTTCTCGCCTCGCCCATTGGCATCCTCAGCGCGCTCACCTCCTTCGCCGGGATCTGGATCGGTCTGTGGATCGCGATGCGCTGGGTGCATGGCGAGCCGCTGTCGGCCCTCCTCGGCACCGGCCGCCGCGTATCGCGACCGGACTTCCTCAAGGGTCTGATCGCGGTGCTGATCACCTCGGCTTTGTCCGAAATCCTGCTCTATTGGCTAGCGCCGGGGATCGCTCGCGGCACGATCAGCCTGTCGTCCTGGCTGCTGTTCGCGATCCCGATCGTCGCGCTCACCTTGCTGCAGACCTCGTCGGAAGAGGTGCTGTTTCGCGGCTATCTGCTGCGCGGCCTCGCCAGCCGGTTCCGCAGCCCTTTCATCTGGGCGCTGCTGCCCGGCCTGCTGTTCACCTCGCTGCACTGGAGCGGCGGTTCGTCGGCCGCCATCAATGCCTGCGTGCTGGTTTCGATCGCCGCTTTCGCGCTGCTTCTGACACTCATGGTCTACGCCACCGGCAATCTCGGCGCAGCACTTGGCGCCCATCTCGGCAACAACCTCACCGGCTTCCTGCTGATCTCGCATCAGCAGAGCTACAATTCCTTCGCCTTGTTCACCGCCAAGCCACTCGAAGGGCCGGGATGGATGATGTCGGATGCAATTCTCATCGCCCTCATCGGCATCGCCTGCAGCTTGCTGACGATTGCTCTATTGCTGCACCCACGCTCGCCGCTCAGGGTCTCGGCTGAGGTCCCGAACGCCGTGGGTACGGCCTGATCGCGGTCCGGGAAACGGCGCGACACCGGCCTTGCCTTGACTCTCGCGCCGATTTCCTGTCTACAGCCCACCAATTCCGCGACGAGTACCCCTCCGAGCAAGCCGACCAGGAC
The DNA here is from genome assembly GCF_006440535.1 of Mesorhizobium sp. B2-5-13. Lineage (NCBI taxonomy): Bacteria > Pseudomonadati > Pseudomonadota > Alphaproteobacteria > Hyphomicrobiales > Phyllobacteriaceae > Mesorhizobium > Mesorhizobium sp. B2-5-13. The sequence goes on from NZ_VFUI01000021.1 coordinate 27,699, forward strand.
GCCGAAGCCTCTTGAGGCCAAGTGCTGTAAACAGATCCTGGAGGCCAACACCCGGCAGCGCTGTGCGCCCCCGGGTGCTTTTTGGTTTTGGGCTTTTGCTTGGACTGGCTTTTGCTTGGAGACTGGGCGCGAACGCATTACCTCTCGGGCACCATCCGGGTGCCAGGGAAAGGAAAACGAATGTTTGAATCGCTGCAGCAGCGCACAAGAGGCGTGGAGGGCCATCGGCCCGACAGGGATCACTATGACTCCAAGGCGCTCTCGCGCGGTGGGTTGATCAATGTTTGAGTCCCTGCAAGAGCGCCTTGGCTCCATCCTGAACGGCCTGACCGGCCGCGGCGCGCTTTCCGAGGCTGATGTCTCGGCGGCGTTGCGTGAGGTGCGCCGTGCGCTGCTCGAGGCCGACGTGGCGCTGGAGGTCGTGCGTTCCTTCACCGACAAGGTGCGCGAGAAGGCCGTCGGCGCCGCCGTGCTGAAGTCGATCAAGCCTGGACAGATGGTCGTCAAGATCGTCCATGACGAGCTGGTCGACATGCTGGGCGCCGAGGGCGTCGCCATCGACCTCAACGCGCCTGCTCCGGTCGTCGTCATGATGGTCGGCCTGCAGGGCTCCGGAAAGACGACGACTTCGGCCAAGATCGCCAAGCGCCTGACCGAGCGGCAGAACAAGAAGGTCCTGATGGCCTCGCTCGACACGCGGCGCCCCGCCGCGCAAGAGCAGTTGCGCCAGCTCGGCGAGCAGGTCAAGGTCGCGACGCTGCCTGTGATAGCAGGCCAGAACCCGGTCGATATCGCCAGGCGCGCCGTGCAGGCGGCCAAGCTCGGCGGCCATGACGTCGTCATCCTCGACACCGCCGGCCGCACCCATATCGACGAGCCGCTGATGGTCGAGATGGCCGACATCAAGAAGGTGTCGAGCCCGCACGAAATCCTGCTGGTCGCGGATTCGCTGACCGGCCAGGACGCCGTCAACCTGGCGAAAAGCTTCGACGAGCGCGTCGGCATCACCGGCCTGGTGCTGACCCGCATGGACGGCGACGGCCGTGGCGGTGCCGCGCTGTCGATGCGCGCCGTCACCGGTAAGCCGATCAAGCTGATCGGCACCGGCGAAAAGATGGACGGGCTGGAGGAATTCCACCCCAAGCGGATCGCCGACCGCATCCTGGGCATGGGCGACATCGTCTCGCTCGTCGAGAAGGCGGCGGAAAACATCGACGCCGAGCAGGCGGCGGCGATGGCCAAGAAGATGCAGTCGGGCAAGTTCGACCTGAACGACCTCGCCCAGCAGCTTCAGCAGATGTCGAAGATGGGCGGCATGGGCGGCATCATGGGCATGATGCCCGGCATGGGCAAGATGAAGGACCAGATGGCCGCCGCCGGCCTCGACGACAAGATGTTCGGCCGCCAGCTCGCCATCATCTCCTCGATGACCAAGGCCGAGCGCGCCAATCCCGATATACTGAAACACTCGCGCAAGAAGCGCATCGCCGCCGGCTCCGGCACCGATGCGGCCGAGATCAACAAGCTCTTGAAGATGCATCGCGGCATGGCCGACATGATGAAGGCGATGGGTGGCAAGGGCAAAGGCGGCGGGCTGATGCGCGGCATGATGGGCGGCCTCGCCTCCAAGATGGGCCTTGGCGGCATGGTGCCCGGGGGCGGCATGATGGGCGGCGGCATGCCCGACCTGTCGAAGATGGATCCCAAGCAGCTCGAAGCCTTGCAGAAACAGGCGCAGGCCGCCGGCCTCGGTGGCATGAAGGGCTTGCCCGCCCCAGGCGGCGGCTTGCCCGGCCTGCCTGGCGGCATGAAGCTTCCCGGCCTTGGCGGTGGTGGCGGCCTGCCCGGTCTCGGCAAGAAAAAGTGAGGACGCTATGAACGAAGAAAAGGACATGGCCGACGCCCGCACCATCCTGGCCGGCTATCGCGCCTCGATCGACAACATCGATGCCGCCCTCATCCATATGCTGGCCGAGCGCTTCCGCTGCACCAAGGCGGTCGGCATGCTCAAGGCCGAGCATGGCCTGCCGCCGGCCGACCCGGCGCGCGAGCAGCAGCAGATCGCCCGTCTTCGCCAGCTTGCGAAAGATGCGCATCTCGACCCGGATTTCGCGGAAAAATTCCTCAACTTCGTCGTCCGCGAAGTGATCCGGCACCACGAACAGATCGCCGCTGCCAACGGCGTGACGAAAACCGGCTGACAACCAGCCTGAACAATCAACGAAATCAGAGCTTTTAGGAGAAAAGAAAATGGCACTGAAGATCAGACTGGCCCGTGCGGGCTCGAAGAAGCGTCCTTACTACCACGTCGTCGTCGCCGACGCCCGTTCGCCCCGCGACGGCCGGTTCATCGAGTCGCTCGGCTCGTGGAACCCGCTGCTGCCGAAGGACGGCGAGCGCATCAAGGTTGACGCCGACCGCGTCAAGCATTGGCTGTCGCACGGCGCCCAGCCGACCGACCGCGTTCTGCGCTTCCTCGATGAAGCCGGCCTTGCCAAGCGCGAAGCCCGCTCCAACCCGAAGAAGGCCGAGCCCGGCAAGAAGGCGCAAGAACGGGCCGCCCTGCTGAAGAAGGCCCAGGACGACGCCGCTGCCGCCGTCGCCGCGGCCGCTGCCGCACCAGCCGAAGCGGAAGCCGCCACCGCCGAGTAATCGCTTCCTATTCCTTGCGCAAACAGAACGGCGGGCCTGTGCCCGCCGTTTTGCTGTTTGCAATTGTCACTCACCTGCCCTTTGCTGTTTCCTTGGGAAAAGCTTCTGATTTTTCCTTGGGAAAGCTTCTGATTTCCGGCTGAGGATCGGATGGACGAACGAGCAGTCGCGGAGGAAATCCTGTCCGGCGGCGTCGCCGGAACCCTGTTGCGATGCGTCGATCCCACGACAGGTGTCGTGGTGTTGAGCGGATCGAGCGGCCGCGTCGATGTCGAGCGCGCACGACTGTTTGCCGATGTGGGCGTCTCTGCCCTTGCCCTCCGCTGGTTCGGCGGCGAAGGCCAGGTCCCAGGCATATGCGAAATCCCCCTGGAGACGTTTTTCGCCGCGACCGACTGGCTTGTCGGATTGGGGTGCCGGCGCATCGTCTATGTCGGCACATCCAAGGGCGCCGAGGCATCCTTGCTCGCGGCAGCGCATGACCCGCGCATCGATGCGGTGGTCGCGATCAGCCCGACATCGGTGGTCTGGGGCAACATCGGGCCGGGCCGCGACGGCATCAGTTGGCCCGAGCGGTCGTCATGGACGCTGAACGGGGTTCCATGCCCGTTTGTTCCAACCGACCCGGATTGGAAGGCATGCTACCTCGATGGCCTTGTGTCCTATCGAGGGCTTTTCGAACACTGCCTGGCAAGATTCAAACAGGAAGCGGACAGGGCCGCCATTCCCGTCGAGGTTATTTCGGCGGAGATCGTGCTGGTCGCGGGCGGCGGCGACGTCCTGTGGCCATCCCTGGATTTTGCTCGATCGATCGTCCGGCGTCGAAAAGACGCCGGAAAGGCCACGCGCCTCGTTTCGGCTCCCGACGCCGGCCACCGCATTCTCCTGCCGGGTGAAAACACGCCGCGCTCAAGCTCGCATGCCCATGGCGGCAATGACCGCGCCGACGCGGGTTTGGGGCGGGACGCCTGGCGATACGTCCGGGAGCTCCTGTAGCGCGCGCCGTGATAGTGCCTCAAACGAGTGCAGCCAATTCATCGATCGAAAACGGCGGGTCAAAAGCCCGCCGTTTGCTCTTCATTTTTGGCATGCGGTCGTTCAATAACCGCTTGGGCAGCGATCGACATAGGTATGGCCATTGCGGTCGCGATAGCGGCAACGGCCCGGTTCGCTGGCCCGGCCGATCAGCGCACCGGCTACGGCCCCGACGGCACCGCCGACAACCGCGCCTTGCACCGGATTATTGGCGACCGCCGCACCAACCGCGGCACCGCCGAGGCCACCGACGGCAGCACCTTTTTCCGTTTGCGAACAGGCGCCGAGCGCCGTCGTTAGTACCAGAATGGTCAGGATTCTCTTCATTTGTCGTTCCTCTCACATGCGGATCGCCGTCTCGCCGCCAAGTCCCTAACTCTCAGACGGCTAATTTGATCCCGAGAAGAATGAAGATCGCGACGACACCTGGCAGCGATTGGCGCGGAACGGCTACCGGCTGAACGGGATCAGAGCGCGCACGTTGGGGTCATGCAGATAGAGGCCGCCCCAAAGGATGATGCCGAGATAGACGCCGAACAGCGTGTGCGAAAACAGCGGACTGCCGATACGCGCATTGGTGGCGATGGCGCCGCCCATATAGGCGGTGAGCAGGATGGCGCCGAGCGTGGAGGTGCGCGGCAGGGCGTAGAGCGCGGTCGAGACCAGGCCGATGATGCCCAGCATGCGCGCGACATTGGCGTCGGCCGGCCAGCCGAGCGGCACCATCGTCTGGGTGACGATATCGAGCGGTGGCAGCTTGATGGCGCCGTCGAAGATCATGAACAGGATGATGAGGCCGCTGAGCACGCGGCCGGTCCACAGGGCGCCGGACGAGACAGGCGCGGTTTGAGAAATGCTCATTGGTGGTCCCTCCTGATGGTTAGCCCCGTTTTCAGCGGGGTCGAACCAAGGACGTGCCGTGAGGCGGCGATCCGACAGGGGTCTGGATTTGTCTTGGCGCCGATTTCCACCATGCTGCGACTCTGCTGCCAGCAGAGCTATCGGCATTCGTCCATGGCGGGCTATTGAGGAGCGGGCAGTGCACCAGGCGAGACGACAAATGACCGGCGAGACCGATCTGAGGACATTGTTGGCGTCGATGACGCCCGAATTGCTTGATGGCACCTATGTCTTTGCCACGCTGGCGCCGCACGTGCCGCAGCCCGAAGGCCTGGAGCCGGTGATGGTGTTTCGCGAGCGCGAGGGCACGACGCTGATCGTGACCGAGGAAGCCGCCCGGACCACGGGGCTGGAGGCTTCGTTCCGCTGCCGGATGATCACGCTGAACATCCACTCATCGCTCGAAGCCGTCGGCTTCCTCGCCGCCATCACCGCACGCCTCGCCGCCGCCGGCATGGGCGTCAATCCAGTCTCGGGTTTTTACCACGACCATCTGTTTGTGCCGGCCGGGCGGGCGGAGGAGGCGATGGCGGTGCTGCGCGAACTGAGTATGGATAGCGCGAGTTGAAATCGGCGCAGAGCGGCTTTGACGGCTAATCTCATGACTCGGCAGCGCCAAATCGGTATGGCCGGCGCTGCCCCTCATCCGCCCTTCGGGCACCTTCTCCCGTAAACGGGGAGAAGGAAAGGCATCCGGCCGAAAGGCCAAGCCCGCGACGGCGGGCCGCCGGTCGTCCGGCGCCCTCGCGGAGGGCCCGCCGCGGCAGCGGCGATACGGCCCGTGAGCGAAAACTAAGCCGCCTTCTTCTTCGGCTGGATCAACCCGCGTTCGACCAGCAGTTCGGCGATCTGCACCGCGTTCAACGCCGCCCCCTTGCGCAGGTTGTCGGAGACGATCCACATCGACAGGCCGTTGTCGACGGTCGAATCCTCGCGGATGCGCGAGATGAAGGTGGCATCCTCGCCGGCTGATTCCAGCGGCGTGATGTAGCCGCCATCCTCGCGCTTGTCCAAGACCTGGCAGCCAGGCGCTTCACGCAGGATGTCGCGCGCCTCGTCGGCGGTGATCGGCTTCTCGAACTCGATGTTGACCGCTTCCGAATGGCCGATGAACACCGGCACGCGCACGCAGGTCGCCGTCAGCTTGATCTTGGGGTCGAGCATCTTCTTGGTCTCGGCGACCATCTTCCACTCTTCCTTGGTGAAGCCGTCGTCGAGGAAGACATCGATATGCGGGATGACGTTGAAGGCGATGCGTTTGGTGAACTTCTTGACGTCGACCTGGTCGGCGACGAACACGGCGCGCGTCTGCGTGAACAGTTCGTCCATGCCTTCCTTGCCGGCGCCGGATACAGACTGGTAGGTGGCGACGACGACGCGCTTGATGGTGGCGGCATCATGCAGCGGCTTCAACGCCACGACGAGCTGCGCCGTCGAGCAGTTCGGGTTGGCGATGATGTTCTTGCGCGTGAACAGCGAGATCGCGTCCGGGTTCACCTCGGGCACGATCAGCGGCACGTCCTGGTCGTAGCGGAAGGCCGATGAATTATCGATGACGACGCAGCCCTGCTTGCCGATCTTCGGCGACCACTCCTTGGAGACGTTGCCGCCGGCCGACATGATGCAGATGTCGGTGTCGGAAAAATCATACTGGTCGAGCGGCCTGACCTTCAGCGTGCGGTCGCCGAACGACACTTCCGTGCCCATGCTGCGCCGCGAGGCGAGCGCCACGACTTCGCTGACCGGAAAGCCGCGCTCTTCCAGAATGTTGAGCATTTCCCGGCCCACATTGCCCGTGGCGCCGACGACTGCAACCTTGAAACTCATAGAAATCTCCTGTCCCTCTCCGCTTGGTTCTTGGAGAAAACCCGCCGGCCAAGTGCGGGTTCCGTCCCCCGGGCCGGACCCGGGAGAGGGTGGTTAGGCCAAGGGAATCACACCGTTTTGGTGGTGGTTTTGGCCATAGTTTTGGTCGGACGGTAAGATGCACCAACGCGTCCGGCCCCACTGATGTGGCCGGGGACGTCGAAGGCAGGAAGAGCCATCAAAAGGCCGCGCATCGAGATTGATCCCGTTCGATGCCGGCTTTTACGCGGTTTGCCGCAGGAGTCAATCGCGGGGCGCAACGCGGTTCTCCCTTCTCCCTTGTGGGAGAAGGTGGCCTCGCGAAGCGAAGCGAGGTCGGATGGGGGTGCTCCAGGGAACACCAACGCCTCACTCCGCTGGAACACCCCTCAACCGTCTTGGCGCTGCGCGCCTGCCCTGTACAAAAAGGGCGGCAGGAAGTACGAACGGCCAAGTTTGTTTGGCTGGCACGGCGCCAGCCCCGGCTTGTGCTCCATGATGAGCGCAGAACCCTGAATTCCGAAAGAATGAGATGTCCAACTTCGAAGGTATTGTTCCCGCGCTGGCACAAGCGCTGGAGAAACGCGGTTATTCCGACCTGACACCGGTGCAGAAGGCGGTGCTGGAGCTCGGGCAGGCCGACGCTCTGGTGTCGGCACAGACCGGCTCGGGCAAAACCGTCGCCTTCGGCCTTGCCCTGGCGCCGACGCTGCTCGACGGCGCGGAACGTTTCGGCCCGGCAGCGGCGCCGCTGGCGTTGGCGGTGGCGCCGACGCGCGAACTGGCGCTGCAGGTGACGCGCGAGCTCGAATGGCTCTACGAGCCGACCGGCGCCACGGTGGCATCCTGCGTCGGCGGCATGGACATGCGCACCGAACGGCGGACGCTGGAGCGCGGCGCCCATATCGTCGTCGGCACGCCCGGCCGGCTGCGCGACCACATCACCCGTAATTCACTCGACATGTCGACGCTCAAGGCCGTGGTGCTGGACGAGGCCGACGAGATGCTCGATCTCGGCTTTCGCGAGGACCTCGAATTCATTCTCGATGCCGCACCGGCCGACCGTCGCACGCTGATGTTTTCCGCCACCGTGCCGCGCTCCATCGCCACGCTCGCCCAGGGCTATCAGCGCGATGCCGTGCGCATCTCGGCCGCCGGCGAGGAAAAGCAGCATCTCGACATCGAATACAGGGCGCTGAATGTCGCCCAGGCCGACCGCGAGAACGCCATTATCAACGTGCTGCGTTTCTATGAGGCCAAGAACGCGCTGGTGTTCTGCAACACGCGTGCCGCCGTCAATCATCTCACGGCCCGCTTCAATAACCGCAATTTTTCCGTCGTCGCGCTCTCGGGCGAACTCAGCCAGAACGAACGCAGCCATGCGCTGCAGGCGATGCGCGACGGCCGCGCGAAAGTCTGCATCGCCACCGACGTGGCAGCGCGCGGCATCGACCTGCCCAACCTCGAACTGGTGATCCACGCCGACCTGCCGACCAATCCGGAAACGCTGCTGCACCGCAGCGGCCGCACCGGACGTGCCGGACGCAAGGGCGTCAGCGCGCTGATCGTGCCCAATAGCGCCCGCAGGCGCACCGAGCGGCTGCTGCAAAGCGCCAAGCTGACGGCGACATGGGCGAGCCCGCCCTCGGCCGACGACGTGATGCGGCGCGACGACGAGCGCATCCTTGCCGATCCGGCTTTCGACGAACCGGTGAAGGACGACGAGCGTGCGTTCATCGACGCGCTTCTCGCCAGGCATGGTGCCGAACAGGTGGCGGCCGCCTTTGTGCGCCAGTGCCGCGCCAGCCGCTCCGCGCCCGAGGATCTGATGGACGTCGCGCCTTTCACACCTTCGCGCGAAAGGCTGGCGGGCGAGAAGTTTGCGCACCGCGACGAGGCGCCCAGCCGCCGCGACGATTTCGGCGACAGCGTCTGGGTCTCGCTGTCGGTTGGACGTCGGCAAAATGCCGAGCCGCGCTGGCTGATCCCGATGCTGTGCCGTGCCGGCAGCATCAGCAAGCGTGAGATCGGCGCCATCAAGATGCAGCCGGAAGAGACGTTCGTGCAGATCGCCGCCGACTGGGCCGAGCGTTTTCTCGCCGCGATCGGCCCCGACCGCAAATTGCAGGGCAACATCGTGGTGAGGCGGCTGGACGGCACGCCTGACTTGTCGCGGGCCGGCTATCAGCCGCCCAGCCCCGACAAGAAACCGCATCGCGGCAAGGCGCCGTTCGACCCGAACGCGCCGAAGCGCAAGTTCGAGAAGCGTGCACCGGCTTCCGCCGACCAGCGCCCGGCAGCCGCGCATGAGGCAAAGCCGTGGGCGAAAAAGCCGGGCAAGCCGAAATTCGAAAATACCGGCGCGCCTAAGCACAAGAAGACGAAGAAGCGGCCGTCGTAAGACCGACGCGAAAGCCTCGCTGCTGATTTTTGCGTCATTTGCCGCGAAGGCGGTAGCTTATGGGCGGCTTGCCCATCGGTTCGGCCCTGTGCCACATCTTGGCAGGGACGTGGCGACAAGGGAGCGGGCGATGCGCGGCGAAGTGCTTCACTATGACGAGGATCAGGGCTTCGGCTTCATCACCGGCGCCGATGGCAACCGCTACACCTTCACCCGCGAGAACCTGCGCCGGCAAACCGCGATGCCCAATGGGACAGTGGTGGAGTTCCAGGCGGGCGGCGGCCAGGCGCGAGACGTCTTTTCGATCGCCGGCCAAACCACCGCGAGCTCGACCGTGGCCGCCGGCATAAACGCCGCTCCGGCTCCAGCCGGCACCGCACCCGCGGCTCGCGCACCGCAGGCGCAGCATTTTGGCCGACCCAGCGAGAGCGCAACCGCCGAACCCAGTGATCTCTGGGGATATTTCTGGCGTGGCCTGACGCGGAACTACTTCAACTTCGCCGGCCGCGCCCCCCGCAAGGAATATTGGGGCTACTGCCTGTTCTGGGTGGTCTGCCTGCTCATCACCGGCGGCATCGGCATCTTCACCGATATCGAAATGGGCAATTTCGACACCGACGTCTCCGCGGTGGTGACGGTCGGCCTCTGCGGCACCTTCCTGCTGGCGACGCTCCTGCCCGGCCTCGGCATGACCGTGCGCCGGCTGCATGATATCGGCCTTTCGGGCTGGCTCTATCTGGTGATCCTGATCCCCAGCATCGGCAGCCTGATTATCCTGGTGTTCGCGCTGATCCCGACCCAGGCGCATGAAAACCAGTGGGGACCGGTGCCTGCTGGGGTCGGGATTTAGCGGTCAGGTCCCGAGAAAAGTCACTCCAAAAACGACGGTTCAGCCGATCTTCGTCACAGATGAAGATTCCGCTTGCAATTTAATCTGCGCACAGATAGTCTGTGTGCGGATTAAATAAACCAGTGGAGCAAGACGATGTGGACCAATGAATACACCGCGACTTCCCCCCTTCCCGCCCAAGCCATCTGGAACGCGCTCAAGGCCTTGCATGAAGGCCGCCTGACTTATGAAGGCTCCGACACTTTCGTGCTGCATGGGCCGTTCGCCAAGGGCACCCGCGTCTCGGTGACACCGGTTGGACAGGACACGTTCGAATCGACCATCGTCGATCTCGTCGACAATTTGACCTATGCCGATGAAACCTCGTTCGGTGACACCACGCTGCTGTTCCGGCACACGCTGGTGCCCGTCGAAGGCGGCACGCAGGTGACGCACCGGCTTGATATCTCGGGCCCTTCGGCCGCCGAGGTCGGCCCGGAACTCGGGCCGCAGATCAGTGGCGATTTCGACGTCTCGATGGCCAGGCTGTTCGAGCAGGCGGAGGCGTTGGCGAACCGTGGCTGAACTGGACACGCGCTTCAAGGGTGGACCATCGGAGAGCCCCGGCTTGCTGCTCTGGCGAACCACCATGCGCTGGCAGCGCGTCATGACGGCGGCGCTGGCGCCGCTAGACCTGACGCATGTCCAGTTCGTGCTGCTCGCCTCGGCGATGTGGCTTGGCCGCAATGGCGAACCGCCCAACCAGGTGCAGCTCGCCGCCCAGGCCGGCACGGAGGTGAAGATGACCTCGGACGTCGTCGCCCGGCTGGAAGTCAAGGGATTGATTGCACGCGAGGCCGACCCCCGGGATTCCCGAGCCAAGGTGATCCGCGTCACCGCCGCCGGAGTGGCTGCGGCACAGCAAGCGATCGTCGCCGTCGAGACCGCCGACGCGGCCTTCTTCGAACCTGTGGACGAGGCGCAGCTCGTCGGCCTGCTGCAGCAGCTTGCCGGCGAGATCCGCTGAGTCCGAGCCGCCCTGCGGCTAGGCCAGGAATTTTGCGATAATCGCGTCGCCCATCTCGACGGTACCAATCTCGGTCATGCCGGGCGAGAAAATATCCTTGGTGCGCCAGCCCTGGTCGAGCACGGCGGCGATTGAAGCTTCGAGCTTGTCGGCTTCATCGACCATGCCGAAGGAATAGCGCAGGCACATGGCGAAGGAGGCGATCATGGCGATCGGGTTGGCGATGCCCTTGCCGGCGATGTCGGGTGCCGAGCCGTGCACCGGCTCGTACAGCGCCTTGCGCTTCTTGGTCTTGGCATCCGGCGCGCCGAGCGAGGCCGACGGCAGCATGCCGATCGAGCCGGTCAGCATGGCGGCGATGTCGGACAGCATGTCGCCGAACAGATTGTCGGTGACGATGACGTCGAACTGCTTTGGCCAGCGCACCAGCTGCATGCCGCCGGCATCGGCCAGCATGTGGTCGAGCTTGACGTCGGAATAGCGTGCCTTGTGGGTCTGGGTGACGACCTCGTTCCACAGCACGCCCGACTTCATGACGTTGCGCTTTTCCATCGAGGTGACATGGTTCTTGCGGGTCCGCGCGAGCTCGAAAGCGACGCCCGAAATGCGCTCGATCTCGAACGTGTCGTAGACCTGCGTGTCGATGCCGCGCTTCTGGCCGTTGCCGAGATCGATGATCTGCTTGGGCTCGCCGAAATAGACGCCGCCGGTCAGCTCACGTACGATGAGGATGTCGAGACCTTCGACGACTTCCTGCTTCAGGGAGGACGATGCGGCCAAAGCCGGATAGCAGATGGCCGGCCTGAGATTGGCGAACAGCTCCATGTCCTTGCGCAGGCGCAGCAGGCCGGCCTCGGGGCGCACCTCGTAAGGCACGGCATCCCATTTCGGCCCGCCGACGGCACCGAACAGCACCGCGTCCGCGGCCATCGCCTTTTCCATGTCGGCATCGGAAATCGCCGCGCCGTGCGCATCGTAAGCGCAGCCGCCGACCAGGCCCTCGTCGGTGACGAAGCCACTGCCGAGCTTTGCGTTCATGGCCGCGATCAGCTTCTTGACCTCGGCCATCGCCTCGGGGCCGATGCCGTCGCCGGGGAGCAGGAAAAGATGCTTCGTTGCCATGGTGAGCCGTCCCAGAAAGAATGCGTTTCGATTTGCACAGCGTCCTTTGCGCGCCAAGGAGGCGCGCGGCGCTGTGCGACCGCGGCCTTGCTAAACGCCAAGCGGTTGCAGCGCAAGCCGTAAGGACGCAGCGGTGCTGAACAGTGGCCAAGCAGCGATCCTTCGCGCCCCCCTCTGTCCCGCCGACATGTCACGGAATCCAAGCCATAGCCCTACGGAACATGCCCTCACCGATGCGAGAGAATGTTGACCAGCCGGCCAAGGGGATCTCGCACATAGAAGCGCCGGACGCCCCAGGGTTCGTCGGCCGGTCCGTATTCGATGGCGAAACCGGCGGCCTTCATGGCCTCGAGCGTCGCATCGACGTCATCGACCTCGATCGACAGGTCCGGCACCGGCGTACCGGACCCGCCTTGCGCCATGAAACTGACCTGCACCTGCATCGTTTCCTCGGAACCGTAGGTTACGATCCAGCCCTGATCCATCAGGATGTCGAGGCCAAGCACGTCATGATAGAAACGGTTCGCTGCCGTCGCATTCAGTGTCTCGATATTGGCCACGATGCGCCTGACCTTCATGGCGTAGGTCTCCTCAGGCCGTACGCCGTAGCGCCGTCACCTCGATCTCGATCTTCATTTCCGGCTTGTTGAGCTGGCACACGATCATGGTCGCCGCCGGCCTGATGTCGCCGAACGTCTCGCCGAGGATCGGGAAGACCACGTCCACGAAAGCCTGGTCGGTGACGTAGTAATGCGCCCGCACCACATCGGCCATGTCAAAGCCGCCGTCCTTCAGCGCCTTGCCGATCGTCGCCAGGCAGTTGCGCGTCTGCGCCTCGAGCGTGTCCGGCATCGTCATGGTCGCATAGTCATAGCCGGTGGTGCCGGAGACGAAACACCAGTCGCCCTGTACCACCGCACGCGAATAGCCGGCGGTCTTTTCGAACGGCGAACCGGTGGAGATGAGCTTGCGCATGAAGGACCTCGCATGGTTGCAGCTACTCTGTGGGGAAAACGCGATCCCGCCAAGGGCCAAGACGAATGGATCGACGGTGCAGGACCTGTGACGTCGATGTGCCAGCTCGTGCGCCGGCTAACGAGAGGTGCTCTCCGTGCGGCCCCGGCACCGGCTCAGGGGTCCGCATTGCCCGTCATGCGTCAGCCCGGTTGGTCGTTGGCCGATTCAGCCGTTTCTCCGGTGAAGACAACCCTTGTGCCTTTGTGCACCTCAAGGGCCAGGTCTTCGGCATCCCAATTGGTCAGTCTGATGCAACCATGCGAAAAAGTCCTCCCGATCTTGCCTGGTTCGGGCGTGCCGTGAATCCCGTAACTTTCAATGGACAGATCGATCCAGACCGATCCGACAGGATTGTTAGGCCCGGCAGCGATGGTGAAGGGTCGTTTGGTTTTGACCCCCTTGAAGGCGAAGTTGGGGTCATAGTGATAGGTGGGATTGTGGACCACGCGTGTGACTTGTGCCTCGCCGCTCGGCGCCGGCTTCTCTTCGCTTCCAATCGAGGCGGGGTAGACCGAAACCACTTTGCCGGAATTGTCGAGAACGCGAACTTCGCGCGCGGCCTTGTCGACTTCGACGTTCGCAACGGCTGCGGGCGGATCGCCTCGGGCGATAGCCGGCACCAGCAACTTTGCGCCCGCCCTCCTGAAGCTGATGCCCGGGTTGAGCCTTCGCAGCAATTGTTCGCTGATGTGGAAGTGCTCTGCGGTCCGTTCCAGCGAACTGCGATAGCCGAGCCTGCGCAGGCGAGCCATTCTTTCCATACCGGCCGGAATGCGCTTGGTAAACGGTCCACGCACGTCCTTGCGCGTCAGCTCGTAATTCACAAGAGCCGGGCCTGGTGAGGTTGCGACCAGCTTGTCCCAGGTCTCCCGGTTGAGCTTGCCATCGGCGGGCAGAGCGTTGGCCGCCTGAAATGCCCGAACCGCCTTGGTGAAGTTCTCCGCCTGGTGGCCGTCAATGAGGCCAGGCGAGAACCGCGCGCGATCCAAAAGGATCTGCGCCTTCAGCGCGGTCGCATCGACGCCGTTCGTTGCGGCGTCGCCGAATTGAGCATTGTTGACGGCGGCTGCGTCCAGCTTTGCCGCCTCCGTGGCGCCAGCTGCGAAGGCGAACAAAACAAGCGCCAGAAGAATGAGCCTGACCATCAATTTACTCCAGGCACTGCAGCGCGAAGCTGCTTCTATGACGCCGCGCGGCCGATCTGGTTCCATTTGTCCCAGCGAATATCGCCGTTGACGCGGGTTGGGCAGAAGGCGATCCTCGATCTCCGCGCCGGCGATCGGCGGCACTCATAGGAAGAACGGCGTATAAACCGCAGTCCTGCGGGCGTCGGCAACAATGGACGGTTGTCGCGCGTAAGCCGGAGGAAATTCGCCTCGCCCTGTTTTCGCCGGAAATGCTCTAGCTAATTCGCCGACCCCAGCGCCTTGTCCAGCGCCTCCTTCACGTCGGCCGGCCATGTCGCCACCGCCGGCCAGGCGTTCGGCTGGCCATTGTCGCCGCGGCGGGCGAAATAGAGCTGATGCTTGGCCGGGTCGACCGCCATGAAACCGTCATTGCCGCCGCAATCATGCGGCACGCAGCCGCTGGCGTAAAAGGCGCCGGACGCAGTCTTTTCCGTGCCGCCGCCGACCAGCAGGCTGGTCGCCATGTCGGGCATGTCCTTGCCGAGCAGTTTTTCGGCTTCCTTGTAGACGGCCTCATTGTGGAAGGCGTCGATGATGTTCTGGTACTTTTCCGGATCAATGTCTTTCCAGTCGGTGCCGGGTTCCGGCATGTAGGTGAGATTGCCCGAAATCGTCAGCCCATCCGTCGGCGACCACTGCAGCGCCGGCTTCTGGTCCCCCGGCAGGAGATACGGCACGAAATAAATGGCGTTGTCGGACACCGCGGAGGGCGGCGCGCCGCACTCGTCCTGCTCGACCGTGGTGCCCTGGATCTCGCCGCCTTCTGGCTTCCAGACGATCACCGTCGCCGGGCCGCATTGATTGCCGCCATCGCCGACATTGAACAGCGCCACCTTGATGCCGCCGACCTCCACGATCTTGTTGAAGAAGACATCGTAGTTGCTGGCCAGTTGCTTGCCGTCATAGGCCAGCACCTTTTCGCCGTCCTGCTCCGGCTGCGTGATGGTCAGCTGACCGCCCTCGAACGGGATCGGCGCCTGCTTGTCATCCTCGGCCAGCGCCACGTTGCCCGTGCTTGACGCGCCCTGGTCAGCGGCGCCGGACGCATCGTCAGTGCCGGTCTGTGCATGCGCGCCCGCGATCGTCAGAAACATCACCGCCGAAGCGCAAACGCCGGCCAGAAGCAAACGTGTCATGACTGTCCCTCCCTCGGTCGCCGCTCGGCCCGAAAGGACCGGTCTATTCGCCGCTCAGGCCCAGGGGCGCAGTTCGGCGTTCTTCTTCTCGAACGAGGCGATGGCGCCGGCCTTTTCCATGGTCAGGCCGATATCGTCGAGCCCGTTGAGCAGGCAGTGCCGCTTGAAATCGTCGAGGTCGAATGTGACCACGCCGCCGTCCGGACCACGGATTTCCTTGGCTTCGAGATCGACCGACAGAGTGGCGTTGGAGCCGCGCGAGGCGTCGTCCATCAGCTTCTCCAGGTCCTCGGGGCTGACGGTGATCGGCAGCACGCCGTTCTTGAAGCAGTTGTTGTAGAAGATGTCGGCGAACGAGGTCGAGATGACGCAGCGTATGCCGAAATCGAGCAGCGCCCATGGCGCGTGTTCCCGGCTCGAGCCGCAGCCGAAATTGTCGCCGGCGACCAGGATCTGCGCCTTGCGGTAGGCCGGCTTGTTGAGCACGAAATCCGGATTTTCCGAACCGTCGTCATTGTAGCGCATCTCGGCGAACAGGCCGGTGCCAAGCCCGGTGCGCTTGATCGTCTTGAGATAATCCTTCGGGATGATCATGTCGGTGTCGACATTGACGATCGGCATGGGAGCGGCGACGCCGGTGAGCTTGGTGAATTTTTCCATGGCTTTGGCCCGTGTTTTTCGTTGCGGGGGATTTGCTGAGGCCCGGTTTACACAAAGCCGCGCGCAAATAAAAGGCAACTGTTTGTGGGTGCCGGCAAGAGGGTGCCGCACAAAAACGGCTTCGAAATCGCCGCCCGATGGTGCAGTCTGGTCCCATGGCAGAAAACGCCCACGTCCTCTACGCGCGCGAACCGACGCTCGGCATTTCCGAATTCCGCCGCGTGCTGGTGGAATCCGGTCTCGGCGAAGTCAGGCCCGTCGATGACGAGGCAAGGCTGAAGGCGATGATGGAAGGCGCCAACCTGATCGTGACCGCCCGTCTCGACATGGCCCCCCTCGACATGGCCCCTCTCGACAGGGAAGCCAAGCCGCTGATTGGCGTTGCCCGCTGCCTGACCGACTTTTCCTGGGTCTGCTACATCTCCGATCTCGCCGTCTCGGCCAAGGCGCAAGGCCTGGGCATCGGCAAGGGGCTGATGGACGAGGTTGCCCGGCAGCTCGGACCGTCGGTCGCCATCAGCCTGATCTCGATGCCCGACGCTGTCGGCTTCTACGAACGCATCGGCATGAAACGTATGCCCGACGCCTTCTGGATCTCCCGCAAGCGCTGATTTCTTCTCCCGCCTACGGCCAACAACGGGCATCTTGCCGCTTGACATGCAACCATTTGGTTGCATATTAAAGCCATGAGCATGGATGCAGCCTTTCGCGCCCTGGCGGACCCGACACGCCGGCAATTGCTGGACAGCCTCCATGCCAGGAATGGGCAGACGCTGAATGCGCTGTGCGCTGAGATGGCCATGACCCGCCAGGCGGTGACCAAGCACCTGGCGATCCTGGAGGAAGCAAACCTCGTCACCACCATCCGCCGGGGCCGAGAGAAGGAGCACTACCTCAATCCGGTTCCGATCAATGAGATCGCCGAACGCTGGATCGGCAAATTCGAGCGGGGGCGGCTGACCGCCCTCAGCGAGCTGAAGAAACGCCTCGAAAGGGAAGACTGATGAGCAACAGCTTCGTTTATGTGACTTATATCCGAACCACGCCCGAAAAGCTCTGGGAAGCGTTGACCGACCCGGAGTTCAACCGGCAGTTTTTCCTCTGCTCCTATCAGGAGAGCGATTGGAAAGTGGGCTCCAGCTGGAAGCTGATCTTCCCGGACGGGCGAGTCGCCGACAGCGGCGAGATCCTCGAGATCGACCCGCCGCGACGCCTAGTCATAAAATGGCGTAATGAATGGATGCCCGAGATCAGGGAAGACGGCTATACGCGCTGCACCTTCACCATCGAACAGGAAGGCGAGTTGATGAAGCTTGCCGTCACCCATGAAGCGGACGGGCCGCACAAGCTGATCGGCAACGTTGCCATGGGCTGGCCGCTGGTGCTGGCCAGCCTCAAGAGCCTGCTCGAGACCGGCAAGGGGTTCGAGCGCCCCCCATCAAAAGGGTGAAGGCTCGTTTCGCTAGCGAAACAAATCCGTGGAGACATCCATGATGCACGCTCTCAGGGTATGGAGCATGACCAATGGCGAGACTGTCATGACGTCCGCCGAGATGGAAGCACCTCCAGAACGCATCTTCGAGGCGCTGATCGGCAAGGAGGTAGAGCAATGGTGGGGGTCAGCCGAGACCTACCGGATGGTAGACTGGTCGGCCGACCCGCGCGTCGGCGGCCGTTGGACCGTTATTGTCCGCACGGCTGACGGCATGGACCTGCCGGCCAGCGGCGAGTTCCTCGAAATCGAAGCGCCGCGCCGGATCGTGCAGACGCGGACCTATGAGTGGGACCACCCTACGCTTGGCCGGCGGCAAACCACGGTCGCCTGGCTGCTGGAGCCCGTCGCCAATGGCACGCGCGTCACCATCTGCCATGGCGGCTTTGCCGGGCTGCATGAGGCGGCGACCGAACATGCCGAGGGCTGGGCACAGGTGCTGGCCTGGCTTCAAGCGCACGTCGAGGCCGGAAGGCGGGTTGCTGCGTGAGCCGCGGGTCGCTGCTTTGCATACCCTTTGTCCGCCTTGACCCGGACCTCGTCCGGTCCACATCCAATGCATGGCAAAACAGGCATGTTTCATAGGCACGGCCGGCTGGGGCATTCCGACACGATACCAGCAAGATTTTCCGCAACCCGGATCGCATCTCGAACGCTACGGCCGGCATTTTCCGATCGTCGAGATCGACACGTCCTTCTACAAGCCGCATCGCCGCGAGACCTACGAGCGCTGGGCGCGCGCCGTGCCGGAGCACTTTCGCTTCGCCGTCAAGCTGCCGAAGGCGATCACCCATGAGCGCCGTCTCGTCGACTGCGACGAGCTTTTGGAAAGCTTTCTCCAGCAGGTCGAAGGCCTCGGCGCAAAGCTGAGCGTGCTTCTGGTGCAGCTGCCGCCGAGCCTGCCCTTCGAGCCGGTTGTCGCGCGCCGTTTCTTCGACAGCAGGCGAACAAAGGCCAGGCTGGTCTGCGAGCCGCGGCATCCCGGCTGGTTCGAACCGGACGCTGAAGCGCTTCTGGCCGATCGCCGGATTGCGCGTGTCGCCGCCGACCCCGCTCCGGTGCCATCTGCCGCGGTGCCGGGCGGCTGGCCTGGCCTCGCCTACTTCCGCTGGCACGGCGCGCCGCGCGTCTATTACTCCGATTACGACGCCGAAAATCTCGCCCGATTTAGCCGACAATTGGAGGCAGCGGCCGCTGCGGGTGCCGAGGTCTGGGGCATCTTCGACAACACGGCCGGAGGCAATGCGCTTGGCGATGCACTTAAGGTTGATGCGATGATGGCGTAGACGCTTCTTCCTTCTCCCCTTGTGGGGCCCGAAGGGCGGGCGAGGCCCGTGACTCGCCCAGGGCGGTGGATCGGCGCGCAGCGCCGAGGCGGTTGAGGGGTGGGTGACGGATCGCCGTCCTTGCCAAGCTGGAACACCCCTCATCCGACCTCGCTTCGCGAGGCCACCTTCTCCAAAAAGGGGAGAAGGGAGAGGCATGCCCGCCCCGCCTCAAATCACGTTCAATTCCCGGAACGCCCTTCCCTCGGCAACCCGGCTATACCCAAACGCCGAGCAGTCGATCGTCCGGTAGCCGCCATGTACGATCAACTCGGCCAGCGCCTTGCCGACCGCCGGCGCCTGCTGCAGGCCGTGGCCGGAGAATCCGTTGGCGAAGAGGAAATTCGCCACCTCGGGGTGCGGGCCGATCACCGCGTTCTGGTCGAGCGTATTGTAGTCATAGTGCCCGGCCCAGGCGCGCGTCGGCTTGATGGCCTCGAAGGCCGGGATGCGGGTCGCCAGCACCGGCCAGATCACCTCCTCGAACAGCGGCCAGTCGACCTCGAAATCCCCGGCATTGGCCGGGCCGTCACCCTCTTCCGGCTCGGCGCCGCCGGTGAGGTAGACCGAGCCTTCCGGCCTGACATAGATGCCGGAGGGATCGACCAGCAGCGGCATGTCGGCATATTTCTCGCGTGCCTCGAAGACGAAGACGTTGCGCTTGCGCGGCTCGACCGGCAGCGCCAGCCCGGCAAGGGCGGCGACCTTGCCGGCATTCGGCCCTGCGGCATTGATGACGGTGCCGGCCTCCAGCCGATCGCCATTGTCGAGGCTGACGCCGGTGATGCGGTCGCCCTGCCGCTCGATGCTGGAGACCGAAGCGCTGATGAAGTCGATCTTCTTCTCCCGCAACGCCTTGCGGAACAGCATCAGCATCGCATGGGCGTCGAACCAGCCTTCGCCGCTTCGGCCATAGGCGCCGGCGGTGATGCCTTCGGCCGACAGCCAGGGGAAGCGGCGCGTCAGCTGGTCGGCGTTCTCGAGCAGGATGTCTGCGCCCTCGGCGACCTGCGCCGCGTGATTGGCCTTCAGGATCGGCAGCCCGGCCTCGCCGGCAAGGATGAGATAGCCACCCTCGCGAAAACCGATATCGGCCTCGGCGCCGAATTCTTCCTTCAGCCGCCGGAACAGTTTCAGCGTGAATTGCGACAGGCGGATATTTTCCGGAATGGAGAATTGCTGGCGGATCGAGGCCATGGACAGCGTCGTCGCCGCATGGGCGAATTGCGGGTCGCGTTCGATCAGGGCGATCGAGCCGGAAAACCCTTCCTCGCGCAGATAGTAGGCGACCGAGGACCCGACGATGGCTCCGCCGATGATGACGATGTCATAGCGCATTTTTTCTCCGATCCGCCGTCCGTCTTACGCGACCGGCAAAGTGATCTCGAAGCGCGTGCCGCGCTCGGTGTCAACCAGCCGGATCGTACCATCATGCGCTTTCAGGAGGGCCAGCACGATGCCCAGCCCCATGCCGGTGCCGCCGGTAGAGCGGCGCGTGGTGAAGAACGGCTCGAAAATGCGCGCCCGATTGCTTGGCGAAATGCCGGCGCCATTGTCGCTGACCAGCAGCGTCGCCTTGCCACCGGCGCTTGCGGCAGTGATCGAAACTTGCGTCGCGCCGTGCCTGGCCGAATTATCGATGAGATGGCCAAATACGATTGCTCCGTTCTCGGCCGAGATGCGTAAGGCCAGATCGCCGCCGGCCTCGACGCGAACCGCGAGCCTGGTGTCGACGGGAAGCAGCGCCAGCGCCGCACCGACCGAGGTGCTTTCGCCGCTCGGTGCAAGGTTTTCGGCCCGTGCCAGGTCAAGCAGCCGCCGCACCAGCAAATTAAGCCGTCCGGCATCGGTGACGATGTTGTTGGAGAAGCGCCGCCGCTCGTCATCGTCCATCGCCGAGCCGGAATCGCGCAGCAGTTCGGCAGCGCCCTGGATCGCCGTCAGCGGCGACTTGAGTTCATGCGAGACATGGGTGGCGAAGGTCTGGATCGAGTCCGAGCGCGCCTGCAGTTTTTCGGCCATGTCGAGGAAGGCGGCGGACAATTCGGCCATTTCGCGCGTGCCATGATGGTCGAGCGGCCGGATCGCGCCGCGCTCGCCGGCGGCAATGCGCTGGGTGCGGTCGATCAGCGCATAGATCGGCCGGCTGACGGTGCGCAGGAAGACGAGGCCGATGAGCAGCGTGCCGCCGAGGATGGCGATCGCCGCCGCTGTCACCTTGCCGCGTTCGCCATAGAGATGTTTTATGATGTTGTTGGGCGTCCGCGAGACATAGACCACGCCGGCGACCTTGCCGTCGACGGCAACCGGCAGCGCGACGAAGACGCGCACCCTGGTGCCGCGACTGACCGAATAGAGCGACGGCGGCGGTTGGTTGGGGATGCGCAGCCTGAGCGCGCTGGCATAGCGCCCGGCGAGCGCCTCACGCACCTCCTCGACCTCGGCAAGCGACTGCCCGATCTCGTCGCGCCCGGCAATGACGACACCTGTGGGATCAAGCAGCCGGAAGCCGGCCAGCGTGGTTTTCTGCGTCGCGTCGAGAATGCCGGTCAGCCGCGCGCCGATCGCGGCGAAGGCTGGATCGGCCGTCGCGGGCGTCCCCGCCGGCCGGGTCGCAAGCACGTAATCCGAGGCGAGATCGAGCTGCGGCTCGATCGGCCGATAAGGCGAATCGGCGCCTCGGCTCGCACTGCCATTGGCCCCAGGCATTGGCACGCCGAGCTTCTCCGGTGAAATGCCGGCGTCGCGCACCTCCTGCGCATAGATGGCGGCGATGGCCGCACCCTGCGCAATCAGCTCCGCCTCGGTCTGGCGGATCAACTGGTTTTCGTAGAGGCGAAAGAAGAACAGGCCGACCAGCGGCAAGGCCATGACCAGGATCAGGATGGCGACGACGACCGTGGCGAGGCGCGGCCGCCATTTGCGGCCGCTCCACTTGCTTGAGGTCGTCAGCCGCATCGGCCGAGCCGGAAGCCGACGCCGTGTACCGTCTCGATGGCATCCAGGCATCCGACCGCCGCCAGCTTGGCGCGGATGTTGCGGATATGGCTGTCGACGGTGCGGTCGGCGACATGGATCTTGCCGGCATAGGCACTGGCCATCACCGCGTCGCGATCGAGCACGTGGGTGGGCCGCGCCAGAAACCCTTTCAGGATCGAGAATTCTATTCCGGTCAGGGCAAGCGGCCGGCCGTCGAAGCCGGCGCTATGGCTGGCCGGCACTAGCGTGAGCTTGCCATGGGTAAACTGCCTGTCGTCAACCGGTTCGGGCCCTGCCGGGCGGGCGCGCCGCAGGATGACGTTGACGCGGGCCACCAGTTCGCGCGGGCTGAACGGCTTTGTCACATAATCGTCGCCGCCCATTTCGAGCCCGAGGATGCGGTCGATCTCTTCGTCGCGCGCGGACAGGAACAGCACCGGCACGTCTGATCGCTGGCGCAGCCGCCGGCAGACCTCCAGCCCGTCCATCTCCGGCATGCCGATGTCGAGCACGACAAGGTCGGGCGTGTGCCGTTCGATCGCCTGCAGGGCGGCGGCGCCATCGGACACGGCAGCCGTCTTCATGCCGGCCTTTTCCAGCGCGAAACAGATCACTTCGCGGATATGCGGGTCATCGTCGGCGACAAGAATGTGATGCGGCATCGGTCAGCGGTCCGGCAAGGAAGGTAGCGAAGGCTGAGGAAGCACGAGCGACCCCTTGCTGTCGAGATATCGAAGCAGGCGCCAGTCACGAAAGCTCCAGCCACGCCAGTTCCGCTGGACGCTGTCGCTGGCCCGCAATCCTTCAAGTTCGCGGACAGCGCCCGCGTCCGGGGTCTTGTTCTGATGATCGAAGAAGCGATCGAGTGCCGGAAACGCGCCCGGACCGAGCGAGCGCAGATACCAGGCGTCGAGGGGAATGCCCTGGCCGGTCATTTTCAACGGAATGGTCGACATTGTAGTTGGCGATCAGCACGGCGAAGTTGATGAAACAGCAGGCATAAGCGCTAGGGATAACGTCGGAAGATTGGCGGACCGCGGCCATGGATTTTCCGAGCGCGATGCGGGCGGACAAAGGGGATGACAATTGCGGCGGGCTTGGCGCGTGGCGGGTCGACCAGCCACCAGCCTTCACTGCGCAGCCGATAGGGCAGACGGGGTTTTGCTCGCTTGTGCATGCCGCCTGTCTCGCAAGCTGGCAGGGAAGCGATGCGGCGGATCGGAGGAGGTTTTCCGCAGGCGAGTGCAGTTTTCGTGCAGGGCTGGTGCGCTGCCCGCCATCGGTTCCGGACGTTGGCGCCGCCCCAGCCAGGCTCCTTTCCCTCTCCCTCCGGAGGGAGCAGAGGTGGCTCGGCGAAGCCGGGACGGAGCGGGGGAACCACCTGGTGATCGCCGCAAACGGCCATAGGGCACTAGGCGCAAGCCTCGCATCGCCTTGTGCCCAAAGGGTCGCAGTGCAAGCTTTCGCGGTTGGCGCGTGTCAGGTACCGGGCGGACGCTTGCCTCGACCAACCACACGCGGCATAGATCGGACATGGAACCCTACCGCCCGCGCCGCTCCGTGCTCTATGTCCCGGCCTCCAACGAGAAGGCGCTGGCCAAGATCGCCCAGCTTGCCTGCGACGCCGTCATCATCGATCTGGAGGACGCCGTTGCCCCCGCCGACAAGATCGCCGCGCGCGAAAAACTGGCTGGCATTTTCGCCAATCGCCCTGATGCCGACCACAATGGCCGGCGCTGCGAGATGGTGGTGCGCGTCAATGCGCTGTCCAGCGAATGGGGCACTGACGATCTTGCGGCCGTCGCCAAGGCGGAACCGGACGGCATCCTGCTGCCAAAGGTCGACACACCGCGCGACGTGCTCGAGGTCGGCGATGTGCTGGACGACAATTTTGCTCCCGACACCGTGAAACTATGGGCGATGATCGAGACGCCCAAGGCCATGCTCAACATCGGCGCCATCGCCGAACTCGGCCGTGACCCCGCCTCGCGGCTGGATTGTTTCATTGCCGGAACGAATGACCTGATCAAGGATACCGGCGTGCTGGCAACGCCGGACCGCGCCTATCTCCTGCCATGGCTGATGCAGATGCTGCTGGCGGCGCGCGCCGGCGGCCTCGACATGCTCGACGGGGTGTTCAACGACTTTCGCGATCCGGATGCGTTTGCGCGCGAGTGCGCTCAGGCCGCCGCCATGGGCTTTGACGGCAAGACGCTGATCCATCCATCGCAGATCGAGGCCGCCAACCGTGCCTTCGCCCCGTCGGCGCAGGCGCTGGCCGAGGCGCGCGCGGTGAAGGATGCCTTCGCGCTGGCGCAAAACAGCGGCAAGGGCGTCATCGCGCTGAATGGCAGGATGGTCGAGCGGCTGCACCTGGCGCAGGCCGAAAAACTGCTGGCGAAGGCCGCCGCCATCGGCGCATGATATTCGTCGACTTGGGATTCATGACAGGAATTGGACGATGAAACTCTACCGCTTTCTCACCGCCCCGGACGACGCCAGCTTCTGCCATAAGGTGACGGCGGCGCTGAACAAGGGCTGGCATCTGTTCGGCTCGCCGACCTACGCCTATGACAAGAAAGCCAAGACCATGCGCTGCGGCCAAGCCGTGGTGAAGGATGTCGACGGCCAGGAATACGGGCCGGATACCAAGCTCAGCGACTGGTAGGTGGAAAGCGCGGAGGCTCCTCTCTTTTCGTCATCCTAGGGTAAAGCAAGGAGCCAAGCGAGGCGGCGCAGACCCCTAGGGTGACGAAAGTGGTCTACTCAGCAGCCTCTTCGATCTTCTCCATATCATCGTCCGACAGGCCGAAATGGTGGCCGATCTCGTGGATCAGCACGTGGGTGACGATGTCGCCCAGCGATTCCTCGTTCTCGGCCCAGTAGTCGAGCATGGCGCGGCGATAGAGGGTGATGCGGTTCGGGCCTTCGCCGGTTTGCGGGTTCCAGCGTTCGGCGATGCCGCGCCCCTCGAACAGGCCGAGCAGGTCGAACGGCGTCTCCAGCGACAAATCGTCCATGATCTCGTCGGTCGGGAATTCGGCGATCTGGATGATGATCTCGCCGGTCAGCTTACGAAATTCCTCCGGCAGATGGGCGTAGGCCTCCAGCGCCAGGAACTCCAGTTCCTCCATCGAGGGCGCGAGTTCGCCATGCCAGGTGCGGGTCTTGTAAATGCGGGCCATGCTTTGTCCTTTGACCCGGCATATAGGCTTTCGCACTGATCGAGGCAAATGACGCCTATAGGCCGGTGTCGCCCAGGGGAGGAATAAATTCCTCATGACTCTGCTTGACTCTTCGGATCGCCTCTGGAATCCTAGAGAACATAACAGGAACAATTGTGAGTGGAAGCTGACCGTCATGGCGATGACCGCCGTGGCGCGGGAGACTGTTTTTTCCCTGCGCCGCCAGATCGCGAAAATAGAGGGAACGCTGCCCGAGCGTCTGCAGGCGCCGGCGGCGGCAACCCTTGATGCCGGCGCCGGCAGCGATCTGACGATCGTCCGGCGCGGCCTTGCCGCGGCCTTGCCGGATGCTTTCCTGCCCATCGGCATCGAGCGGCTCGATGCCGCGCTCAGCGGCGGCCTGCCGAAAGCCGCCCTGACCGAAATCCATGGCCTGGAGACCCGCGATGCGGGAGCCGTCGCCGGCTTCGCTCTGTCGCTCGTCAGCCTGATCCTCAACCGGGCGCAGGGGCTGCCCATCCTATGGATCGGGACATCGGAAATTTTCCACGAGGCCGGCTTTCCCTACGCCAGGGGGCTGCATGGCTGCTTCGGCATTGAACCCGGGCAATTGCTGTTTTCCGAGGCGCCCAGGCTTGTCGATGCGCTGTGGGTCGCCGAGGAGGCGGCCCGCATGACCGCGCTTGCCGCCGTTATCCTGGAAATCCGCGGCAATCCGCAGCGGCTCGACCTGACCGCGACACGCCGCCTGCATGCGCGGGCGCAAGCTACCGGCCGGCCGGTGTTCCTGCTGCGGCAGGCGGCCGAGCCGGAACCGACGGCGGCGCCTGTCCGTCTGATCGCCGCGTCGGCGCCGGCCGTGCCGCGCGCCACGGTCGCCGGGCCGCTCGCCGGCTCGATCGGCTACCCCGCCTTCACCATCAGCATCGGCAAGAGCCGCACGGCCCTGCCTGGACAATTCACACTGGAGTGGAACCCCGATGAACGCAGATTCGAGGAAAGAAGGGGCGAGGAAAGACACGGTGGAGGCAGCGAATGGGCAGAGAATCCTGTCCCTGTGGTTTCCCTATCTGGCGACCGAAAGGATCCTGCGGCAGCGTCTGGGGAAATCCTGGCGTTCCCGGCCGCCGGATCATCCGCGGCCATCTCACCCACCGCTCGTGATCAGCCACCGCCAGGGCAACGCGCAGCGCATCTCGGCCCTCGACGAGCGAGCTGAGGCGCTGCACCTGAAGCGTGACATGGGGATTGCCGATGCGCGCGCCATGCATCCGTCGATCGACATCGTCGAAGCCGATCCGGAGGCCGACCGGCGCCTGCTCGCGGGCCTTGCCGACTGGTGCGACCGCTACACGCCGCTGGTCGCGCTGGACAGCATCGACGGCCTGTTCCTCGACGTCACCGGCTGCACCCATCTGTTCGGCGGTGAACGCGCCATGCTGGACGAGATCCTGTCGCGCTTCTTCCACCAGGGGTTCGACGTCCGCGCCGGGCTTGCCGGTACGCCCGGGGCGGCCTGGGCGGCGGCACGCTTTTGCGGCGACCGCATCGTTGTATCGGGCGAGGAGGAAGCCTTGCTTGCCCCCTTGCCGCTGGCCGCCCTCCGCATAGCGCCGGAAACCCGGACCAGCCTGGAAAGTGTGGGGCTGCGCACGGCGGGCGCCGTCATGGCCGCGCCGCGCGCGCCGCTCGCCCGCCGCTTCGGCGCTTTGCTGCTCCAGCGCCTCGACCAGGCGCTTGGCCGTCTCGACGAAGCGATCTCACCGCGCCTTCCCGTCGCGCCGCTTTCCGTCGAACGCCATCTCGCCGAGCCCGTCACGCTGACGGAGGAGATAGAACGGCTGGTGGGCATGCTGGCGACGACCTTGAAGACCGACCTCGAACGCCGCGGCGAAGGTGCCCGGACGCTGGCGCTGCTGCTCTTTCGCGTCGACGGCGCCGTCAGCCGCATCGCGCTCGGCACCTCGCGGCCGATGCGCGAACCCTCGTTGATCCGGAAATTGTTCCATGAACGGCTGGCAGCACTCGAGCAGCATATCGATGCCGGCTTTGGCTTCGACCTGGTGCGCCTCTCGGTGCTGGCCGTCGCCGCTTTCGACACGCAGCAGACCGATCTGACCGGCGAGGCGGTGGATGATGGCGCCGACATCGCCCTGTTCGCCGACCGTATCCGCGCCCGCCTCGGCGAGGGCGCGGTTCTGCAGCCGGTTCCCGTGGAAAGCCATCTGCCCGAACGCGCCGTCGCCATCGTCCCCTTCAGCGAGGCGCCGCGCCGGACCACGCCGCCGAAGAAGCCGGACAGGATGCAGGCACCGATGACCATCTTCCCGCCGGAACGGCCGATCCGGCTGTTCCGCGCGCCCGAGCCCATCGATGTGCCGGCCACCGAAATGCCGGAGGGACCGCCGCTGCATTTTCGTTGGCGCCGTGCACTTTACCGCGTTACCCGTGCCGAAGGTCCGGAGCGCATCGCCGCCGAATGGTGGCGCGAGGCGCCAGGCGATCCGGCGGCATCGACACGCGACTATTTCCGCATCGAGGATGCCGATGGCCGCCGCTACTGGCTCTACCGGCAAGGCCTGTACGGCGGCGTCTCGCAGATCCCGCCGCGCTGGTTCATGCACGGGGTCTTCGCATGAACGCGCTGACCGTCATTCCCTATGCCGAGTTCGGCATCCAGTCGAACTTCTCCTTCCTGCGCGGCGCCTCCAAACCCGAGGAACTGGTGGTCGCGGCCAAGCTCATGGGCTTCTCCGCGATCGGGCTCGCCGACCGCAACAGCGTGGCCGGCGTGGTGCGCGCCTGGCAGCAGGCCAAGGTCGAAAAGCTTGCCTATCACCCCGGCTGCCGGCTGGTTTTTGGTGACGGCACGCCGGACATTCTCGCCTATCCAAGGGACCGCAAGGGCTGGGGGCATCTGTGCCGCATGCTCACCCAGGCCAATCTGCGTGACGAGACCGAAAAGGGCGCCACCCTGCTCCGGCGCGACGACCTGCTCGAATGGGGCGACGGGATGTCGCTGGCGGTCCTGCCCGATCTGGCGGCCGGCGCGCAGGACAGCCTGGCTTTGCTCCGCCAACTCCAGGACCGCTTCGGCAGGGCCCTGCGGCTCGGCGTCTCACCCTGTTATGCCGGCCATGATCGCTTCCGGATCGAGCAGGCGGCGGCGTTTGCCGAGAGCGCCGGCATCCCGCTGATCGCGACCAACGATGTGCTCTATCACACGGCCGAACGCCGCCCGCTGCAGGACGTGCTGACCGCGATCCGCCTCAATGTTCCGGTCGCCGAGGTGGGGCTGGAACTGACCGCCAATGCCGAACGCCATTTGAAGCCGCCGCTGGAAATGGCGCGCCTGTTCCGCAGGCACCCGCAAGCGCTGGCGGAGACGCTGCGTTTCGGGGAAGAGCTGACCTTCTCGCTCAGCGACCTCCAGTACAATTATCCGGACGAGCCGACGGAATCGGGCCTCGGTCCGCAGGCGGAGCTGGAAAGGTTGGCAAGGGAGGGAGCAGTCAACCGCTACCCGGCAGGTGTGCCTGAATCCGTGACCAAGCGCATCGAGGAAGAGCTCGCTCTGATCGAGCGTCTCAACTATGCCCGTTACTTCCTGACCGTCTACGACATTTTCAAATTCGCGCGCAGCAAGGATATTCTCTGCCAGGGGCGTGGGTCGGCCGCCAACTCGGTCGTCTGTTTCTGCATCGGCATCACCGAAGTGGGGCCGGAAAAGATCAATTCGCTTTTCGAGCGCTTCATTTCCGAGGAAAGGAACGAACCGCCTGATATCGACGTCGATTTCGAGCACGAAAAGCGCGAAACCGTCATCCAGTACATCTACGAGAAATACAGCTCCAAGCGTACCGCCCTTGCCGCCGCCGTCATCAGCTATCGCGGCCGTTCGGCGCTGCGCGAAGTGTCGAAGGCGATGGGCCTGTCGGAGGATGTCCGGGCATCGCTTTCCGGCTCGATCTGGGGCTGGTCGACCTCGGAACTCGGCGAGAAGGAGGCGAGGGCCGGCGGCCTCGACCGCAGCGACCCCATATCGCGGCATGTGATGGAACGCGCCAACGAGATCATGGGCTTCCCCCGTCACCTCTCCCAGCATGTCGGCGGCTTCGTCATCACCAGGGACCGGCTCGACGAGATCGTGCCCATCGTCAAGACGGCGATGGACGAGCGCAAGATGGTCGAATGGGACAAGGACGATCTGGACTCGGTGAAGATCCTGAAAGTGGATGTGCTGGCGCTCGGTATGCTGACCTGCCTGCAACGCGCCTTCACCCTGCTCACGGACCATTATCCGAAGGCGCGAGACGAATTTGGCCGGCCCTATGTGCTGGCCACTCTCCCGGCGGAGAACCAACGTGTCTACGACATGATCTGCCGTGCCGATACGCTCGGCGTCTTCCAGATCGAATCGCGCGCGCAGATGTCGATGCTGCCGCGTCTCAAGCCACGCGAATTCTACGACCTCGTCATCGAGGTGGCGATCGTACGCCCCGGCCCTATCCAGGGCGACATGGTCCACCCTTATCTGCGTCGCCGGCAAGGCAAGGAAGCGGCCGAGTATCAAAAGCCGGAACTGGAAGCGATCCTCGGCAAGACGCTTGGCGTGCCCCTGTTTCAGGAACAGGCGATGAATATCGCGATCGTCGCCGGCGGTTTCAAACCGGGCGAGGCCGACGAATTGCGCCGCGCCATGGCCACCTTCAAGCGTACCGGCACCATCGGCAATTACCGCCAGCGCATGATAGACGGCATGGTCGGCAAGGGCTACACGAAGGACTTCGCCGAGCGCTGCTTCAAGCAGATCGAGGGTTTTGGCGAATACGGCTTTCCCGAAAGCCATGCCGCCTCCTTCGCGCTGCTCGTCTACGCCTCCTGCTGGTTCAAGACCTTCTATCCCGACGTGTTCTGCGCCGCGATCCTGAACTCGCAGCCGATGGGCTTCTATCAGCCGGCGCAGCTGGTGCGCGACGCCCGCGACCATGGCGTCGACATCCGCGAGGTCGACGTCAATTTCTCCGTCTGGGACTGCACTTTGGAAAAGGCGTCTTTCGACCCGGCCCGTATCCTGCCGCGCCATGCCGACATGCGCGGTGTCATCGAGACAAGTCATGCGCTGCGGCTCGGCTTCAGGCAGGTCAAGGGACTTTCCAAGGAACGCATCGAGGCTTTCGTCGAGCGGCGCGGCGCCGGCTACTCGACCGTCAGGGATGTCTGGCTGCGCTCCGGCCTCAATGTCGACGAGATCGAGAAGCTGGCGCAGGCCGATGCCTTTCGGTCCATCGGCCTCGACCGCCGCGCGGCACTTTGGGAGGTGCGCGCGCTCGACGGCAAGAGTGCCGCCGAGAAGCTGCCGCTGTTCGACCAGCCGGCGCTCGGCCTGCGCGAGCTGGAGCCGCAGACGAAGCTGCCGAAAATGCCGCTCGGCGAGCATGTCATCCACGATTACCGCTCGCTCGGCCTGTCGCTGAAGGCGCATCCGGTCGCCTTCCTGCGCGAACGGCTCGACCGCGCCGGCGTCACCCCCAATGCCAGCCTGCCGTCCGTGCGCGACGGCAGGCGGGTCTCCGTTGCCGGTCTGGTGCTGGTGCGCCAGCGCCCCGGCAAGGGCAACGCGATCTTTCTCACGCTGGAAGACGACAAGGCCGTGGCCAATGTCATCTTCTGGGAAAGAACTTTTACCCGCTTCCGGCCCATCGTCATGGGTGCGCGCTTCGTCAAGGTCAGCGGAAAACTTCAGTCGGAATCAGGTGTCGTCCACATCGTCGCCGAGAAGATCGAGGACCTGACGCCCTGGCTGACCGTGCTCCTGGAAAAGGTCAGTGCGGCCGCACCGCTGGCCGCCACGGCAGAGGGTCCGGATCGCGATGCCCTACCTGTGCCCCGCAACGCGCCGGTCGGTCAGAACCTCGCAACGCTGTCGGAAGAAGCGGAAAGGGTCATGCCCAAGGGGCGTAATTTTCAGTAGGCGTGGCCCCTCACCATCAAGCGCTGGCGGGACAGCGCCGTAGAACACCAACCTCAATGTCCGGCCACACTCTATGACGCCGAACTGCCCGGCCCGCCCAGCTTTGGCGGCGACAGCACATCCTCGGCCGAGATGGTCCGCGCTTCCGAGGGAAGCATGATCGGGATGCCGTCGCGCACGGGATAAGCGAGCTTGGCGACCCGCGAGACCAGCTCGCCACGTTCGGGGTCCCAGGCCAGCGGCCCCTTGGTCAGCGGGCAGGCCAAGAGTTCCAGCAGCTTCGGGTCGACCTTGGTCTTCTTTCCATCACGCCCATCCGCCATTGCGTCCCCTTTCCAGCTTTCAGGCCTGCGTTCACCTCACTGCAGGCTCGAGCCAAAATCCTCATTCTCGCGCGCCAGCGTCATCTCGGTGATGGCGATCAGCGTCTCGGCCCTGGTTTTCAGGTCCGCGGCCTCGAGCAATGCCTGCTTCTCGGCTGGTCCGTAGGGCGCCATCATCGACAGCGCGTTGACCAGCATGGCGTTTTCGGCGCGGCTGACGCTTTCCCAGTCGGCTTCCAGATCATTGGCCTGCAGATAGGCGCGAAAGGCCCGCAGCAGCGCCGGCCGGTCGATTTCATCAGCCGCCTGCTCCTCGTCGAGATCGGCGAGGAAGGGCGCCGGTTTGCACTGGCGGAACGGCGTCTTGACCGTCAGCTCGTGGGTGATGCGGAACCGGCACACGCCTTGCAGCGAGATCAGGTAGCGGCCGTCGCCGGTCTCCGAAAAAGCGATGATGCGGCCGATGCAGCCGACATTGCAAAGTTCCGGCTCGCCATCCTCGCGCAAGGCGCCATTGAGGCCGGGCTGGATGATGCCGATGACGCGCGAGCCGGCGACCGCCTCGTCCACCATCTGCAGGTAGCGCGGCTCGAAGATGTTGAGCGGCATGCGGCCGCCCGGCAGCAGGAGCGCGCCCTCGAGCGGAAAAAGCGGGATCGTCGGCGGCAAATCCTTGGCGAGCCGGTAATGCGCGTTTCCCGCTTGCACCTCGTTCCTCCCGATCGCTTCCTTTGCGAAGCGTCAACCTGCCCAACCTGCCCTGTCCTATCTGGCGCTCAGGCCCGACACCACAAGCCCGTGCGACAAAACAACCGATAACCGGCTCAGGAAAACAGCAACGCCGACAATTTGCGGCGCGCGGCAAGCGTCGCCTCGTCGGTCATGCCCCAGGCCTCGAACAGCTGCAGCAACTGCGTCCTGGCGCCATCCTCGTTCCAACTCCGGTCGGCCTTGATGATGGCCAGCAGGTTGTCGGCGGCTGCCGTGCGATCACCCTTGGCGTTCTGGATCATGGCCAGATCGAAACGCGCCTGATGGTCGGCGGGGTTTTCGGCCAAGCGCCGTTCGAGCTCGGCCGGATTGCCCAACGCCGCCGCCTGCGCGGCCAGCGCGATCTTGGCACGCAGGGCAGCCAGCGGCGGTGCATCCTTCTTGGCCTCCGGCGCCGTTGCCAGGAGCGCCTCGGCACCCTCGGTGTCGCCGGTCTCGAACAACAGGTCGCCCAGCCCGCCAATAGCCTCGACCGTCTCCGGCGCCTGCGCCAGGATGGCGTCATAGATGTCGGCGGCTGCCTGCATGTCGCCGGCATCGCGGGCCTCGGTTGCCGCGGCCAGGGCCTCGGCCACCGGCGGCGCGCCATTGCCCTTGCCGCCGACCTTGGTGATGAACTCATTGATCTGGCTCTCGGGGATGGCGCCCATGAAGCCGTCGACCGGCTGGCCGTCCTTGAAGGCGATCACAGCCGGAATCGACTGAATGCCGAGCTGGCCGGCGATCGAGGGATGGTCGTCGATGTTCATCTTGACCAGCTTGACCCTGCCGCCGGCGGCCTTGACCGCCTTTTCCAGCTGCGGGGTGAGCTGCTTGCAAGGTCCGCACCATGGCGCCCAGAAATCGACCAGCACCGGCTGACGCCGCGATTCCTGGATGACGTCGGCGGCGAAGGCGGCGGTCGTCGTGTCCTTGATGACATCGCCGCCGGCAGGGCCCGCGGGCGCATCGCCAAGCGCGGCCTTCGCCGGCGCCGGCGCCGTTCCGCCATACTGGACCGTGGTGGCATACTGGCCGCCAGTGTTTCCGAATGATCCGCCAAACGGATTGTTGTCGCTCATCTCGTCACCCTTTCGGTCGCCCCCCCGGCCCGCGGCTCGGCGCCATGTCTCAATTGGAAATCGGCTTCGCCATCCATGTGGCGATCATGCCGAGACTTTCAAGATAGCAGCATCGTGCCCGGTTGCCTCGACGAATCTGATGAGGTCGGCCGCCGCGATCGATGTCGTCGCCTCGTTGGTCAGTGGATGCGCGTTGATCACGGTATGGTCCATCAGATCCTTGTCGAGCACCAGCTTGACCCTGTTTTCCCTGTCGTTGATGACGCCGAAGACGGTGACCGCGCCCGGCGTGACGCCCAAAAGCTCCATCAGCATCTCCGGCTTGCCGAAGGAAACCCGGCCGGCGGCGCCGATCGACTGGTGGATCTGCTTGAGATCGACGACCGCGTCCTCGCCGACGGTGACCAGGAAGAAATTGTCCTTCTTGTCCTTCAGGAACAGGTTCTTGGTGTGTCCGCCGGCGATTTCGCCGCGCAGCGCCTGCGAATCGGCCACCGTATAGAGCGGCGGATGGCGTATTGTCGAAACGGCGATGCCGAGTTCGGCAAGAAAGGCCATCAGTTCAGCTTCGGTCTTCGGCATCGATCTTCTTCTCGTCCGTTTCTTGGCCTAGCCGTTTACGGCCAATGCGGCGGCCGACACAAGACCGTCGCGCAAGGAGCGATGAAATCGGCGCGTCGCGGACGGTTTGCCGGCATCGTTCGAGAGTTGCAAAAAGCCTGCTATTTCCCTGTTGCAATCGCCGCGCTCTTCAGCCATATAGGCCCGGCTTGCGGCCAAGACGCCGTGTGAGCGGGTGTAGCTCAGGGGTAGAGCACAACCTTGCCAAGGTTGGGGTCGAGCGTTCGAATCGCTTCACCCGCTCCAGTTTCCTTCAGGGGATCAAGCAACGAAAAGCCGCGGTTTTCCGCGGCTTTTTCGTTTCCTAGGGCACCGGAACCACAGCTACCTCAGGGCCTGCGAAAAGGCCGTGGTCACCGCCCGGTTACCAATTTGCGGATTCGGCGCAGCGCGCAATCGTAGCGTCGAAGGTGTGCGGCAGTGCAGTACCTCCAGGCAGAACGGGCAAACGCTGGCCACCATAGAGCCATGGCAAAGCAGTGAACGTTCTTTGTCTGATGCGCGTCTCCCGTTCGCGGCCTTCGGATACTTGACGCCACATTTCGTAGGTGGAGGAGACGCTGCGGCCCAGCCCGACAATCCCCCGGGAATAACATGGAATCGCAGGAAGCTCGCCTCCCGCCAGGCAGCCGCGTGTCAGTGTTTGGCACCCGACGTGTCGCCGGCGGCATCCGCGCCAGCCTGCTTTCGTCCGGCGGTCAGTTTACCGGACTCGAACTCCTCGACCGCCTTGTCCCAGCAGGCCTTTTCACGGTCGGGCATCAGGCCTTCCCGTTCCCAAAGTTCGTGGGCCCGCTTCCTGATATGCGCGACACGTTCTTCTTGGCTGATCACCATGGCCGTATTCCTCTGGATTTCCTGAGGAAGCAACCGGACAGCGCCTGAAATGTTCCAACCCGGATGTCGTCAAACTCGGCCAAGTCGAACACTTCATCCAAGACCGCGATTCGATACGCTTCTTGCCTTCAGGCGCTCTTCGCCCGCTCCCCCTTGCGCACTGATGCGCCAGCGAGGTCCAGCTGTTGGTCGAGGCGAGGTGGCAATAGAGCAGGCCGAGCGCATCTGACTTCCTGGAGGTCGAGAAGGCCTCGTCGCTCATGTGTTGAAGGCCGCCTCGTCGATCACCTGGAAATCGGTGAGGTTGAGCACTTCGCCGCCTTCCAGCGTCACTTTGCTCTCGCGCGGCGAAAACAGGCCGTGCGCAGGGATCAATATCATCGAGCAACCAGCTTGATTGTCCGCACCCGCAGTGCTCCGTTGCCGATTGAGGCATACGGAGACGTTTCATGACGGGTTTTGTCGACCGCCAGCGCGCCACGCATTTGATGCAACGCGCCGGCATGGCGGCGCTGGTGCTCTGCGCGCCCGAGGCCTTCCACTATGCGACCGGCGCGTCGATCGGCCCGGCCGGCCTGTTCCGGCGCGCCGGCGCCGGCTTCGTCGTCATCCCGGCCAGACAGGACCTGCCGATCGGCGTCGTGGTCGCGGACTTCAACCCCGCGCAGTTGCGGACCGCCGCGCCCGAGATGGTTGTGCGTTCGCACCCGATCTGGATCGAGTCCGCGCCGGTCGGGACAGGACCTGCCGGGCTGGCGGAGCGCATCGAGGCCGGGCTGGCCTCGCTCGGTCGCGCGCCGGATTTTTCGCGTCCCGCCACCTTCGGCCTCGCCGGCTCGGTGCGCCAGCTGCAAGCCATGCTCATCGATTTCGGGCTGGAGCGCGCCACGCTCGGCCTCGACCTCGACTTCATTCCCGCCGCCGATTTTGCGGCCATCCAGGCGCTGCTGCCGGATTGCCCTGTTGTCGACGGGTCGTCCGTGCTGGATCGGCTGCGCGCCGTCAAGTCGCAGCGCGAGATCGACCTCCTGCGGCAAGGCATCATCTTGTCCGAAGCCGGGCTGGAGCGGCTGCAGGTCGACGCCATGGCCGGCATGCGCCAGGGCGACCTCGTCGCGCTCTACCGGCAAGGCGTCGCCACTGCGGCGGCCGGCTTGTCTCATCCGGTCATCACGGCCGAATATATAACGCTCGGTGCCCGGGCCAAAGGCGCCGACGCCAGGGCCGTGGCTGGCGATCCGCTGAAATGCGACATGGTCTGCACGGTCGGCGGCTACGCCTCCGATATGTCGCGCAACTTCACCTTCGGCCCGCCCCCGGCGGATCAAGCGGAGCTGCACGCCATTGCCGAGCGCGCCTTCGAGGATGGCCTGGCCGAGCTTGTCCCCGGAAACACGCTCGCCCATGTCCACCGCGTCGCCACCGAAAGCCTGGCGCGGCAAGGCCTGCGCTCCTACCGTCGCGGCCATTTCGGCCACGGCGTCGGCCAGTCGGTCTTTTCCGAACAATGGCCGTTCATCGCCGCCGACAGCGATATCGCGATCGAGGCCGGCATGGTGCTGGCCTTCGAGATCCCGCTCTACATCGACGGCCTCGCCAGCTTCAATCTCGAGGACCAGTTCCTGATCACGCCGGATGGACCGGTAGTGATGAACCGGCTGCCGAGGCGGCTAGAGGTGATTGGATAGGGAGGCAGGGGTTGGCGCGCTTGCGTTGCCCATTGCGAGGCAGCACTCTACGGCGGAACTCGGCGGTGATGCCTGGGCACGCATCGGCTGCAACGGTGCCGGGTGCATGGAACGACAGCGTACAGACATGATAAGAAATCGGGTCGAAAGCGGGCTAGGGAAGATCGACTTCATGACCGGAGCTGCCAGACATCCGATTGCCATGCCCGAATATGCCGACACGTTGAAGCCGACCGCCTCGCGCTTCGCCTTCCTGGCAATGATCGACGTCTTGGCGGTAGCCTCGGCCTACAAGCTCGACGGCTCGGCCCACGAGACGGTCCGCCGCATCAAATACAACGCCCAGATCCACCGTACGGGGAAGGAAATGGAGTCGTTGGGAGATTGATGAGCGGGCGCGGCGCGTCTTCCTTCCCCCCTGGTGGGGGAAGGTGGATCGGCGCGACAGCGCCGAGACGGATGAGGGTGTTCCAGCGGAGTGAGACGCTGGTGTTCCCTGTGCGAAAGTGGCCGGAAAGCGGTGTTGCCAAGCTGGAGCACCCCTCATCCGACCTCGCTTCGCGAGGCCACCGCCCTGGGCGAGTCACGGGCCTCGCCCGCCCTTCGGGCCCCACAAGGGGAGAAGGGAAGACCGGGCGGCGCACTGTGAAAGGAAGAGGGAAGAAGACAGATGCTCGAAATGACACCATCCAAACAGGCGGCCGCATGGCTCGAATCCCTGGCGCATGCGCTTCAATCCAGCGACGTGTCAGCGGCGGCCAACCTGTTCGTCGACGATTGCTACTGGCGCGACCTGCTGACCTTCACCTGGAACATCACCACCATGGAAGGCCGCGACGCCATCGCCGATATGCTGAAGTCGACGCTGGCGACGACCAGGCCGGCCTCGTGGCAGATCACCGGCGAGGCGACCTCGGATGAAGGCACGATCGAGGCCTGGTTCACCTTCGAAACGGCGGTGGCCACGGGACAAGGCATCATGCGCCTGCGCGATGGCCGCTGCCGCACGCTGTTCACGGCGATGACCGACCTGAAAGGGTTCGAGGAGCGCAAGGGCGCGACGCGGCCGCTCGGCGTGCGCCACAAGGCGGACCCGGAACGCGAGACCTGGTCGGAGGCGCGGGCGCGCGAGACGCGCGAGCTTGGCGCCTCCGAGCAACCCTATTGCCTGGTCATCGGCGGCGGCCAGGGCGGCATCATGCTCGGCGCACGGCTGCGTCAGCTCGGCGTGCCGACCATCGTCATCGAGAAGAACGCGCGGGCGGGCGATTCCTGGCGCAACCGCTACCGCACGCTCGTGCTGCACGATCCGGTCTGGTACGATCATCTGCCCTACATTCCGTTCCCCGACAATTGGCCCGTCTTCACGCCCAAGGACAAGATGGGCGACTGGCTGGAAATGTACACGCGCGTCATGGAGCTGAATTACTGGGGCGCCACCAGGTGCCTCAGCGCCAGTTACGACGAGGCGGAGAAAGAATGGACCGTGGTGGTCGACCGCGCCGGCCAGCGCCTCACGCTGAAGCCCAAGCACATCGTCTTCGCCACCGGCGCCTATGGTCCGCCGCGCAAGATCGAGCTGCCGGGCGCGGACCGGTTCGAGGGCGAGCTGCTGCATTCCAGCCAGTATGCCAGCGGCGAGAAATTCCGCGGCAAAAAGGTCGCCGTCATCGGCGCGGCCAGTTCCGGGCACGATGTCTGCGTCGACCTCTGGGAAAGCGGCGCCCACGTCACCATGATCCAGCGTTCGCCGACCACCGTGGTGAAGTCGGACACGCTGATGCAGGTCGGCTTCGAAATCTTCTCCGAGGATGCGCTGGCGCGCGGAATCACCACGGAAAAGGCCGACATGATCGTCGCCTCGACGCCGTTCGCGCTGGTGCCCAAGGGCCAGCGCGCGCTCTACGACGTCATCCGCGCGCGCGACGCCGCTTTCTACGAGCGTCTCGCCGCGTCCGGCTTCGCGCTGGATTTCGGCGACGACGAGACCGGCCTTTTGATGAAGGCCTACCGCACCGGCTCGGGCTATTACATCGATGTCGGCGCGTCCGACCTGATCATCGACGGCAAGATCGGCATCCGCAGCGGCGTCGCGGTGAAATTGCTGGCAGCCAAAGGCATCCTGTTCGAGGACGGCAGCGAGATCGAGGCCGATGCCATCATCGCCTGCACCGGCTACCAGTCGATGAACGAGAACGTGGCGGCTCTCGTCTCGCGCGAGGTCGCCGACAAGGTCGGCCCGTGCTGGGGCCTCGGCTCCGGTGTCAAGGGCGACCCCGGCCCCTGGCAAGGCGAATTGCGCAACATGTGGAAACCGACGGCGCAGGAAGCATTATGGTTCCACGGCGGCAATCTGGCCCTGTCGCGGTTCTATTCGAAATACGTGGCGCTGCAGATCAAGGCGCGGATGGAGGGGATCGAGACGCCGGTGTACGGGGCGCCGGGCCTCTAGCTTCTTCCTTCTTCCACAGGGGGAGAAGGGAAAACCGCACAGCCTCACTCATGCCCATGCCCGAAATGCCGGGTCGCCACCTCGACATGGGTATGCGCGACATGCGCTTCGAAACGCTCGGTCTCGCCAAGGTCATTCGCCGCTTCGTTCGGCCACCAGGTGCCGCCAATGACGATGCCTTCCGACATCAGCCGCTGGTCGGCGACCAGCGAGGCGCCGACCGCGTCGACGAAGGTGAAGCGGCCCGGACGCTGCCGCAGCACGGCGACATCACCCGCCGTGCCGACCGCCAGCGTGCCGAGATCGGGCCGCGCGATCGCCCGCGCCGGCGCTTGCGTCGCGGCGCGCAAAACCTCGACCAGCGGCATGCCGAGCGCCATCAGCTTCGACATGCACACCAATATGTCGAAGGCCGGCCCGTCGACGCAGTAGAGATGCACATCGCTCGAGATGACGTCGGGCGCCAGACCTTCTGCGAGCATGGCGCGGGCAACGTCGAAATCGAACGAGCCCATGCCGTGACCTAGATCGAAGATGACCCCGCGCTCGCGCGCCAGCCACATGTCGGGCCGCACCATGCCGGAGGCGAACACCGGCGCATTGGGGAACGGCCGAAAGCAATGGGTGAGGATGTCGCCCCGGCGCAGGCGCGGCAGCACTTCGGAGCGGCCGGGCGGCGGCTCGTCTATATGCGCCATCAGCGGCAGCCCGGCCTTGTCGGCGGCTTCCAGCGCCAGATCGACCGGCGCGATGCCGCTGGTGCCGCCGGCATGCTTGCCGGAGCGCACCTTGACGCCGACGACGACGTCGGCGTGCTCGCGCACCGCCGCCACCACCTCGCGCGGTTCGCAAAGCCGGAGATCGCTGCATTCGCCGACCGACACAGTCTGCGAGAAGCCGAAAATGCCGGCAAAGGAAATGTTGACATAGGCCAGGATGCGCACCTTCGAACGCACCATGACATGGCGGCGGAAGCCGAGGAAATTGCCCGCACCCGCGCTGCCGGCATCGATGAAGGTGGTGGTTCCGCTCTTGGCGGCGAGCCTGTCGGCATCGACGCCGAGCGAGGTGCCGCCCCAATAGACGTGGCTGTGCAGGTCGACCAGACCGGGCGCGACGATGCAGCCGGATGCGTCCACCACCTGCGCGGCGCTGGTCACGGGGATGTCGGCATCGACAGCGGCGACACGGCGGTTGGCGATGGCGACATCGCGTGGCGCGTCGATGCCGGACGCCGGATCGATCAGTCGTCCACCCTTCAGCAGGAGGTCGAATTGCATGGAGATGCCTCCGCCTTGTTACTTTGCCTTTCAGACCGGCCTGTACGCGACGGCCTCGACTTCGATCTTGATGTCGATCATCAGCCGCGATTCGACCGTGGTGCGCGCCGGCGGGTTCTTCGGGAAGTGCCTGGCATAGACCGCGTTGAAGCCGCCGAAGTCACGCGCGTCCTCCAGCCAGACGGTGGTCTTGACCACGTCGTCCATCGTACAGCCGGCTAGCGCCAGCGCGGCCTTCACATTGGCGAGCACCTGCTCGGTCTGTTCCGCAATGCCGCCCTTGACCACGATGCCGTCGCCGCCGACCGGAACCTGGCCCGAGACAAAGACGAAATCGCCGGCCCGCACGGCGGGCGACAGCGGCACGTGGGACGTTCCAAAAGTCTGCTTGGGCAAGGGATGGCCTCCTCCGGTGACATGGCAAGGCACCGAGGCGGCGCCCGCTTCGGGACGAGATTTACCGCGATCGGGGTGATCCCGATAGTGCCCTTGTTGGAAAGCAACATTCTTCGAAATCCATGTTGCTTTATTACAGAAGCGCTTGCATCGTGCGCTGCCGGACGGGCTCGACGCCACGACGGAGAGACGCCCTGGCGAAATCGGAGACCCCGACAATGACCTTCGACAAGAACCCGTTTCCTTCCGGCGACGCCGACCGCCACGCGCTGTGGGAGATGCTGGTGCGGCGCGACATCGACGCCTTCATCGGTCAGGACTGGTCCATGGTCGAGAACGACTTTGTCGCCGAAAGCTTCTTCGGCATGCATGCGCATTTCCTCGGCAATGCCGATGCCTGGCGGCTGCAATTCCCGCGGCTGGAGATTTACCGCGACGAGTGGCTGCGCCAGGCCAAGGAAACGGCGGCGACCAAATTCGCCGAGCCGCTGCGCGAGGCGCTGTTTCGCGTCACCAATCTGCGCGACATCGATGTCGACGGCGACCGCGCCGTGCTGCACAAGAAGTTCGACGGCAGCGTCGCCAAGGCGGATGGCAGCGTCGACCGGCTGAAATGGCAGACGCTGTATTTCTGCCGGAAGGTCGGGGCGAACTGGAAGATAGCCGGCTTCGTCGGCTACATGCCGTATCCACTGGGCGGCTAGCCGAGGCGCCGGCTGATTGCCGTGCGCCCGCACGGCAATCAGTACAGCGTGATAATAGCCGGCAGCAGTCCGCTTTCCCGGAGATACTCGACGAGTTCGATGATCGGGAAGATGGCGAGGAAATAGAGCCCGTC
Organism: Mesorhizobium sp. B2-5-13; assembly: GCF_006440535.1. Classification (NCBI taxonomy): domain Bacteria; kingdom Pseudomonadati; phylum Pseudomonadota; class Alphaproteobacteria; order Hyphomicrobiales; family Phyllobacteriaceae; genus Mesorhizobium; species Mesorhizobium sp. B2-5-13. Next base: position 68,732 of record NZ_VFUI01000021.1, read on the forward strand.
GAAAAAAGTGCGCTTCAGCGCGCGCGTCGAGAACTGCAGCTCGTCACTGTCGCGGTAGAGCAGCGGGTTCGGCCAGAACCGGGGCGTCGCCTTGATGTAGGCGCTATAGGCCGGGCCGAACTTGCCCAGGAGATATTCGGCCTCCTTGCGCGCCGTGACACGGAAGATCAGGAAGCTGGCGACGCCAAGTGCTGCGGCCGCCACGAGCGAGCCGTAGAGCAGGCCGATGCCGACCGCGCCGACCGTCGAGAAGAAATAGAGCGGGTTCTGGCTCATCGAGAATGGACCCGCCGAAACCAGCTCTTCATTCTTCTTGCCGCCGACATAGAGGATGCTCCACAGCCGGCCGGCGACGCAGGCGAGCACCAGGCAGAAGCCGAAGAATTCGAGTGTTTCGTGGCCGTTCGAGCCTTCGCTGAGCGCCGGTTTGGTCAGGAACAGCAGCAGCACCGCCAGCGCCGCCGCGACGCGGATGAAAATCAGCCGCTTGCGCTGGACGAAAGCCTGTGAAACCGGCTTGAGGGAAGCGTAGGTCATTTTCGCGTTTTCCTGGGCACTCTGGTGCAGGCCCGGCCACTGGGGCACGCCATTGATGGCGGATGCAAGGCGCTCATCCTCTAACAGCGCATCGGGAGGCATTCGTAAAGGCCTTTTGCGCCAGCCATCGCCATCCTTACGAATTTGTATGCCGCCGGACAGGCTGGCGAGAACTCAAATCCCTATCGTTGGATGCCGGTTCGCCATTCAGGGGCCGGCTCCGATTAAAACAGACAGGAACGGTTTCATGAGAAGATTTGCACTGGCCGCCGCACTGGCCACCCTCGCGGTCTCGGCGTCGATTTCCTCCGTTTTCGCGGCCACCGCGCCTTGCGAGGAGACGTTGAAGGCCCTTCGCGCCGCCGAAGCGACAGCCAAGCTGAGCGCCGGCGACAAGACCAAGGTCTCGGAACTGGAGACCAAGGGCATCGAGCGCTGCAATGCCGACGACGACAAGCGCGACGACGACTTCTTCGCCCAGGCCATGAAGGTCATGGGCAAGTAGCCCGACGCGGCCATAGAGGACACCAGCCATGCTCGCACCCCACACACACCCCGCACCGAGCCAAAACAGGGTGCCGGACGTCACCCTCGACTTCTGGCTAGTCAAGCTGATGGCGGTGACCATGGGCGAGACGGCGGCGGATTATCTCGCCGTCAACCTCGGCCTTGGGCTGACCGCCACCTCGCTGATCATGACCGGCGTCCTGATCGTCGCCCTCGTCCTGCAGTTCACGCGGAAACGCTACGTGCCCTGGGCCTACTGGCTGGCGGTGGTGCTGATCAGCGTCGTCGGCACGTTGATCACCGACAACCTCGTCGACAATTTCGGCGTACGCCTGCAGACCACGACGATTGCCTTTTCGGTTGTGCTCGCGGCGACGTTCACGGTCTGGTACGCGAGCGAGCGTACGCTTTCGATCCACACCATCTTCACGACCAGGCGCGAGATCTTCTACTGGCTGGCGATCCTCTTCACCTTCTCGCTGGGCACCGCCGCCGGCGATCTTGTCGCCGAAACCTTCGACATGGGTTATCTGACCACGGGGCTGCTGTTCGGCGGCGTCATCGCGCTCATCGCGCTCGCCTATTATCTCGTCCACCTGAACGCCGTTCTGGCCTTTTGGCTCGCCTATATACTGACGCGTCCGCTGGGTGCCTCCTTCGGCGATTGGCTGTCGCGGCCGGCCGAATATGGCGGTTTGGGGTTCGGCACCATTTTCACCAGCCTGATCTTCCTCGGCTGCATCATCGCCCTGATCCTCTCCATGACATTGAGGCAAACCGCCGGCGATGCCGACGAGATCCTGCTGGAATCGGACTGAGCCGCCGCCGGGCCCTGCGGCGGCAGCCGGCCTTGCGACCATCCTAGGAACGGACCCGTGCCGGTGATAGCCTGTCCCCGATGTCGGCAATCAACCGGAACAGCGATGCGGCTACTTCTCGTCGAGGACGACCACAGGACGGCGGACTACATCGTCAGGGGATTGACCGAGGCCGGCCATGTCTGCGACCTCCTGCGCAACGGGCATGAGGGACTTTTCGCCGCGACCGGCGGCGGCTACGACGTGATCGTCGCCGACCGGATGATCCCGGGGCTCGACGGCCTGTCGATGGTCAAGGCTGTCCGCGCCGCCGGCGTGCGCACGCCGGCGATCTTTCTCACCTCCGTCGGCGGCATAGACGACCGCGTCGAGGGGCTCGAGGCCGGCGGCGACGACTATCTGGTCAAGCCCTTCGCCTTTTCCGAGCTGCTTGCCCGCATCAACGCGCTCGGCCGGCGGCCGGCCGCGCAGGAGCAGAAGACCGTTCTGCGGGTCGCCGACCTCGAAATGGACCTCATCATGCGGCGCGTCGTCAGGCAGGGCCAGCCGATCGACCTGCAGCCGAGGGAGTTCAGCCTGCTCGAGGTGCTGATGCGCGGCGAGGGCCGCGTCATCACCCGCACCATGCTGCTGGAACGCGTCTGGGATTTTCATTTCGATCCCAAGACCAGCGTTGTCGAAACCCATATCAGCCGGTTGCGGACCAAGGTCGACAAGCCGTTCGGTACCCAGCTCATCCACACCATCCGCAACACCGGCTACAGCCTGCACGCGCCGCTCTCCCAGTGATCGCGCCATCCCGATGACCGCGACTTTCTCATGACCGCAACGTGGACCCGCCTGCTGCGCAGCACGCCGTTCCGGCTTGCCCTGACGTTCGCCTTCCTGTTCATGCTGGCCTTTGTGCTGGCGGGCGCCATCGTCTACCAGATGATGAGCGCCGACCTTGCCGAGCAGCTGGACGACACCATCAAGGAAACCTATTCCGTCATCGCCGCGACCTATGCCGACAAGGATCTCAGGGAGTTGGTGGAGACCGTCGAAAGCCACTCCACGCGCAGCCCTGGGAAGGAGCAGCTCTTTTCGCTGACCGACGCAACCGGCAACCATATCGCCGGCAACTTCACCGCGGCGGGGCTTCCCGATGGTTTCTCGATGTTCGGCGCCGAGATGCCTGGCCTGCCGCCGGGCACCGAATACCGCGCCTATTCCGGTCCGGTCGGCGCCAACACGCTGACCATCGCCTTCAGCCTCTCCGAAACGGAGGAGCTGGAAACGATCATGCTGATGAGCTTCGGCTGGGCGACGCTCATCATCACCGGCCTGGCCGTCGCCGGCGGCGCCCTGCTCGCCGCGCGCGTCCAGCGCCGTCTCGACGGCATTGCCGTCACGATGGTCGACGTTTCGCATGGCCGCCTCGACACCCGCATCCCGCTGACCGGCAAGGGCGACGACATCGACATCGTCTCCAGCCAGGTCAACGCGGCGCTCGATCGCCTGTCGGCACTGGTCGAAGGCATGAAGCAGGTCAGCGCCGACATCGCGCACGATCTTAAGACGCCGCTCAACCGCCTGCAGATGATCCTGGAGGGTGCGGCCGACAAGGCCGCGCGGCACCAGGACGTCTCCGACGATCTGGCCGACGCCCGCACGGAAGGCCATCAGATCAACGAGACCTTCGACGCGTTGCTGCGGATCGCGCAGATCGAGGCCGGTGCGCGCAGGGCGCGCTTCACCGATGTCGATCCCGGCGAGATCCTGCGGACCATCGCCGAGGTCTACACCGACGTGGCCGAGGACGACGGCAAGTCGCTGTTGCCGCCGCGGCTGGAGGAGACGACGGGCCGGATCCACGGCGATCGCGAACTGTTGACGCAGATGGTCGCCAATCTGGTGGAGAACACGCTGCGCCATTGCCCGCCCGGCACCTCGATCAAACTGTCGGTGACGCGCCAGGGTGACCGCGTCCTTGCCAGCGTCGCCGACAACGGCCCCGGCATTCCCACCGGCGAGCGCGAAAAAGTGTTTCAGCGGCTCTACCGGCTGGACCACAGCCGGTCCACGCCGGGCAGCGGTCTCGGCCTCAGCCTCGTCCGGGCCATCGCCGACCTGCACGGCGCGACCATCACGCTCGAGGACTGCCGGCCTGGGCTCGCCGTGGTGGTGAGTTTTCCCTTGGCGACGGATTAACTTCGGAAGTTGGCGAAACCCGGTGTAACGGCCTCCCCCCTTGAGGGCCCGTTGCGCAATATTGCGGGAGGCTTGTTGTGAGGATTGAGGGCGGCCATTTTCGTTGCTTTGGA